>CAYXFO010000571.1:0-2723 GCA_964464255.1 uncultured Pirellula sp. | reverse complement strand
GTGCTGGAACAATTTGAAGAATGAAGGGGAAGCCAAAACACGATTCGAACGTATCCTGGCCCTGTCGATACCCCACGAGACGCTTGGAAGGATGGAGCAGGCGAAGCTCAAGCAAGCCCAAGAGAAAGCGAAGTCCGACAATCTGCGCGGAGTGAACACCAAGGCACCCACGGGCCAGTCCGCGATCCAAATGGTGCAAGAGTCGTATACCGTGCGAAATGCAGTCGGCATGGACAACCAAAATTACTACGGCAATAGCCCAAGCACCCTGTGGGTGCCGCGATCGTACGGTCTAGCCCGGATGGCTGCCATGGGATGGCTCCTGCAGATGGGACAGGAAGAAGAAAACTCACCCGCCGTTGCCGATGCATCGGCGGAATCCAACGATCCTCCGAAATCATTCTCCGATACGATCCGGGACAAAGCCACCGCCGCCGGAGCATCCCAGAGAGATCAACTCGATTGGCTCTACGTTTCCGTCTTGAAGAACGATTATTCGCAGATCTTTGCTGTATCGAGACAACTCGCTCAAACGGGAGGGATCGAAGAGAAACGATATTTCTTGCAGTCACTCAACTTGCGTGAATACTCAGAAAACCAAGGTAATCGAGCCCGTGGCGACGGCGAGCAGACCAAAACTCCGCTGGACGATGCGGAACTGGAATTCATGCAAAAGTGCTATGACGAGGTAATCGCGAAGCAACAGAGCAAAGACCTGAAAACTCTGTTCGGTGCGAACATCGCTTTTGGTGGCAACGGCCAAGCCTACATCATGGTGGGTTCGAATTGGCAAGCCCTGCCGGGAGTCTACCGCAATAGCTCTTACCTCCAAAACCTGATCCTGGAAGAATATCGCGCCGCCGGAAAAATGGATCGGGTCAATGGACTGATCCAGAGACAGATCGCAGCAGCATCCTCTGCTGACGATTGGATGGATGTCCTCGAGGTACTGCGTGAGCAAAAGCGTTTCGACGAGATCCCCGATACGATCGAAAAGTGGGTTGCCGCAGCCATGAAACAGATTGCGGAAACGCCGGTGATATCGATTCGGTCGCGTGGTCAATCGAGCCCGACCATGCCGCTCGCATCGGCGATCGACTCCCTAGCAAAATGGATCGGGCAACTCGGAGGTGAAGAGGAGAACGATCGAATTCTCAAATTGCTAGACACTCTCCTTCCCGTCGCAATCGAAGAAGCAAAATTTCGCGCGAAAGTTGCGGTGGCCGCAAAGTCGACACCCGCATCAGCAGCGGCCGCGAGCAGGCAATCAAACGTCCTGAACATCACTACCTATTACGGCGAAACCCCGACTGGAGTTAATATCGCGTTCCCACCACTGTCTCGCGAAGTCGATACCGCAAGCGTAACGCTTCTCCGCCAAGTCTTTGACGTCCTCAACAAAAACGAGGTGAGCCAAGACATGACCAATCGACTCCGAGAGCGCCTGCAATCAGCGTCCGACGACGCTGAATATTGGAGATGGTATCTCGCTTCGGTGCTGTGGTGGTCCGACGAACAGGAAGACGCGATGGAGATTGTCACCAAGATCATGGCGGAACACTCCAACGAGCCAAGAATGCAGTTTCGATGGGCGGCGTTGTTGGAGTCTCGCGAAGACTTTGAAGATGCATTATCGGTGATCGACCGCATCTCACCGCGTGATCAAAATCAGCTCATCGAGCGGGAAACCGATGCACTGCGACTGGCCGAGCGAATCGGTGATATCGACCGCGCTCGACAATCTGCGGAACGCTTGTTTGGCTTGCGATTGAGGAGCGAAGCGCAATTGGAATTGCTTTCGCAAATGAAACGGCTCGGGATGGAAACCCAAAGCGACGCATTGCTCGCGAGAATTGAGCGGACATCGGCACGGCAAACCAACGCGATGTCGACCCTGATGGGACTCTACCAATCCCAGGGACGGGTTGAGAACGCAAATCAAACTGCTCTGGCCATCCTTCGGCGAACAACATCTCCTTTCGCGGCTACACAGAACAATAGCCAGATGAACCCTCGCTACAGCCGCAACAATGTTTCCGCAGAGAGAACAGCCGCTCTCGCACAGTTGGCCAGCTCGGGCATGCTCAAGAAAATGATCGATGGATTGAAAGAGAAGTTAGCCAAATCTCCCGACTCGATTTATACGCTGGAACAATTGATCGAGTATTCCAAGGCCGCGAATCAAAACGAGCAGTCCGACGAATACTTGACCAAAGCGATCGCGCTTCGGCCCGACTCGCATATTCTGCGATGGAACCTGGCCAACAATCTCATGGCCCGAAACAAAAACAACGAAGCGTGCGATCAGTTTCTTATTCTGCTCGACGTGCAACCCGATTGGATCGTGGAGCAGCTCTACGAGATTGCCAGTGCCTTTTCGCAGACGAAGCGACAGAAGGAATTGATTGCCAAGTGCCAGGCGCTAGACATGAAGCAATTACGCAATCCGTGGGGCCTGATCAACCTCATCGAAAATAGCATCCGCGAAGAGCCGGGGACCGCAGACAGCTTTCTACCCATCATCGAAAAGATGTTTGACGGCAATCCGAATTATCGCAGCTACATCGTACGCAACTTTCTCGATCAGCCCGAGTTGACCGGAAATAAGAAGTTTTTCGAATTGTTGAAGCGGAGCATTCTTCCTCAGTCCGAAGCGGTCGTATCCTCGTCACCATGGATGGGTATCGATGACATCACGGGATACAATCAAGACGGTGTAATTA
>CAYXFO010000570.1:0-2733 GCA_964464255.1 uncultured Pirellula sp. | reverse complement strand
GCCTAGCCTGGAATCTAGTGGTAGTACTGGTAGCGAGGTCGTAACGGTGGCCATTGCTCCTCTTGACACCCTACTGCCTCACATCACCCATGTGATGCGATTGGTCGGAGCGGGAGGTCAGAGCGGACTGGTAAATCAGGCTGTTAACGGCTACACGAGCGGAATGGATCGAGCTCGACCGATTGGGGTTTTCGTCACGCTGGGAGAGGCTGGCGTACCTGTCACAGTTGCCTCGCTTCCTATTTCAGACCTCGATTCTTTTCTCGGTGGCTTGGAATTGTTCGGGGAACCGGAGGATTTAGGTGACGGGCTGTGGAGCATGAGCCTCGGGCCCAACACTATGTTCGCTCAGGAAAAAGGAAAGTGGCTCTACGTGTCCAGCTCCGAGGAAGCTCTGGAAGATCTTCCGGAGACCGGAGTCGAAAATTTGCAAGGCATGTCAGCCAAGAACGATCTTTGGGTGGAAGTCAATGTTCAAAACATCCCTGATGACTTGGTAGACCTCATCGCCGGACAGGTGCGAGCAGGATTCGAGCAAGCGATGGAAGCTCAAGCTTCTGATGCCTCGGACGAGGAATTGGAAGCTACACGCGCGCAAGGCGAACAAATGATGAAGAGTCTGGAAGAGACGATGGCCGGCACCGAGAAGTTTGTTCTCGGCTTGGGGATTCGCCCAAGTGAGAAGACGATGACCATCGATGCGGGGGCCAAATTCGTTGAAGGTTCACGCTATGCCAAGCAGATGCAAGAACTGAAGACCGCGAAATCCAAGCTCAGTGGTGGTATTACCGAGGGGGGGATGATGTCCTTCAAGCTCTTTCAATTGATCGCCCCTGAAGATGTTGCCCAAATGGAGAATTCCCTGTCTTCGTCGCTAGACGCGGTCTACAAGTCGATCGATGACAATTCGAATGACAAGGCCATTGCGGAACGTGCGAAGGCCTATGTCGATAGATTGGTGAAGATTTTGGTGGCCAGCAGCAAGGAGGGTTCGTTGGAGTCCGTAGCAAGCATATCAACAAGCCCATCCTTAAACATCTTCGCGGGAGTTGCCGTCGCAGATGGTTCTCAAGTTGAGGCCCTTGCCAAAGACCTTTCGGATGAACTCTCGCGAGCAAATGTACCTGTGAAAGTGGAGTTGAAGACTGGCGAGTACAAGGGTGTCACTCTCCATAAGCTGACGGCACCGCTCCCCGAAAGTGCTGATGATTCCGCAAGGAAGATCTTCGGTGACCAGGTGAATGTTTCGATTGGTACTTCACCTAAAGCCATCTACCTCTCGATCGGAAAGACTGCTGAAGCATCCTTGAAGACGGCTGTAGATGGAGTTGCTGCTACGCCAACTTCGGCCGCGGATTCGCTGAAAATGCGGATGAGCCTCTCTCAACTTCTGAACTTCATTCAGAGCATCGAGCCCAATCCCATCGTGGATAGCATGCTCTCGTCGCTCAGTTCAGGTGATGATCAAGTGATGATGGACAATCAATTGATTGAGCGTGGTTCTGTCACGCGATTGACCATCCAGGAAGGGGTGCTCAAAGCTGTTTCCAGCGGGGTACAAGCTGGCATGGCAGGCCAAGGTGGCGGTTTCTAGTAAATCGGCTCACCAGTCACGAAATCTACATCAACTCATCACGGCCTGCGGGCCGTGATTTTTTCTTGATGCGAATTCTTGAGCCTGGATTCAGTTTGCCAAGGGTTGAGCTTCAGTTCACAATAAGAGGCGTCGGATCGCAACATTCTCGCTAGGATTTCCATGTGAAACTGATTATTGCCATCGTTCAACCCAATCGCTTGGAGGCTATTAAGGAGGCTCTGACCGAGGTGGAAGTCTTTCGCTTAACCGTCTTGGATTGTCTCGGCTTCGGTAGACAAAAGGGCCGGAGAAATCCGTCTCGGACCCAGGATCCATCGGTTCACTTACTGCGAAAGCTGCAATTGCAGATCGCCGTCAACGACGAATTCGTCGAACCGACGGTGCAGGCGATCCTCAAGGGGGCCAAGGCCACCGATAGCGGAGAAATTGGAGACGGCAAAATCTTTGTTCTTCCCATGGAGGATTGCGTTCGAATACGCACTGGAGAAAGGGGGCCGGAAGCGATCTGATGTCCGCTACCGTGGAAAGCTCGATCCCTCAATCCCATGAAAACGGATTCAGTTCTCTCGAACCGGCGTACCACGCACTGATCGAGTTGCGGGACGTTGCCAAGGTTTACCAATTGGACGAAGTGGAGGTCCGCGCGTTGGATGGGGTGGATCTGACGATGCATCGCGGGGACTACTCTGCCCTGATTGGCCCGAGCGGTTCGGGAAAATCGACACTGATGAATACTCTCGGTTGTCTCGATCGACCGACCCGCGGCAGTTACCGACTCGATGGCATCGAAGTGGTAAACATGTCGGCCGATCAGCGCGCTCGCATACGAAACGCTCAGATTGGATTCGTCTTTCAGAATTTCAACCTGCTCGCTCGAACCAGCGCCCTTGAGAATGTTGAGTTACCGATGCTCTACGGAAAACGGATGAGCGCGCGAGCAAGGCACGATCGTGCTAAGGAACTGCTGAGTCTCGTCGGACTAGGCGATCGACTTGATCACCATCCAGGCCAGCTTCTGGCGGTCAGCAGCAGCGAGTGGCTATCGCCAGAGCATTAGCTACAGAACCTTCGATCCTGATGGGGGACGAGCCCACAGGCAACCTCGATTCCCGCACCAGTCGCGAAGTCATCGACCT
>CAYXFO010000569.1:0-2733 GCA_964464255.1 uncultured Pirellula sp. | reverse complement strand
TCTCTGGTCAAAAAAAGATTTCTCAAGTCCGCTCTTCTCCTTCTCATCTTCGTGCTCTGTCTGGGCCTTCTCTTCGGCGCCAACTTCCTCCAGACCGGTCAATGGAACTACCAGGGAGGCGAGCGCAAGACGTTCTACTACACCTTCATCGTCCATCCGAGTGGAGAGTACACGATCAGCTCCGTCGAGGATGAAGTCGATCGAAGAAAAAGTTACGAGGTTCGTCACACGGTGACATTGACACGCCCGTTTGCGCTGCTCGATCGGGAGATCACGTTCGAGGAGTTGATTGCGTACTCACCACAGTTTGCGGGTTTCATGAAGCAATTCGACGCCGCACCGAACGATGCGGGCTTTGGGGCGCACTGGTATGATTCGGTGGCGTTCTGCCGCTGGCTGGGTCAGGAGATGGGACTGGCAGAAACCGATCAGTGTTATGCCGATCCGGAGACGCTCGACAAGGAGCAACACCCTCGCGATCCGCAGGAGACCTCGTTTCCGAGGGACTGGCCGTTGGATCTATCGAAGCGCGGGTTTCGATTGCCGACGGAGTCGGAATGGGAGGTGATGGCACGGAGTGGATCGCGTACTTCGTACGGTTATGGCAGCGAGGTCGCACTGTTGGACCGCTTTGGGTGGTTCACGGAGAATAGTGGCAAGAAGGTTCACCCAGGTCGCGAGAAGCGACCGAGCGTTCGAGGCTTGTTCGACCTGCATGGGAACCTGTTTGAGTGGACCCATGATTTGGATGGTGACTTTGGGGCTTCGCCCCAGACCGATCCCCTGGGTGCAAAAACTGGCTCGAACCGCGTGTACCGCGGCGGCGGTTGGGACTTCGTTGCAGCGTACTGCCGGACGGCGAACCGCAACGACGATCCCCCTCCCAACCGCCCCACAAGCGGCGGCTTCCGCCTTGCCTTAGTTCCTTCGGGTCCAGCGGGTTTGGGTCCGGCGGAGCCGGGAGCAGGGTCCGGGACGGGAGCGGAGGGTGACCGAAGGCGAGAGGAGTGAGGGACGAACGACGACGCATTCGGTCAACCCGTAGCGCGCTGGTGTCCCGGCTTCAGCCGGTTCCGCCCAGAAAAAAAGACTCGCCTGAAGGCTGTACACCAGCGCAACAATAAGGGTCCAGGGGCGAAGCCCCTGGTCGATTTTAAGGAGTCAAATTTCATGCCGATGCGAACGTTTATGATTCCGGTCACCGACGGCGGAGAAGCCTGCGATGCGATGAACCAATTCACACGCCACGTTCGCGTATTGTCGACCGATCGACGGTTCGTCGAACTCGGCCTGCAATCGTTCTGGTCGATTCTGGTTGATTATCTGGACGTCAAGGCCGAGTCCGTGAGCGAAGGCTCCCGTCCCACGAAGTTTCGTAGCAAGATTGATTACCGAGAAGTCCTGGCTCCGGATGTGTTTGCACTGTTCGCGAAGCTGAGGGAGTTTCGCAAGCGATTGGCGCAGGAGGAAGGAGTGCCTATCTACACGGTTTTCACGAATGAGCAACTGGCACAAATTGCTAAAAACAGGATCGTTACCAAAAGCGGGTTGGAAAAAGTGGATGGCATCGGTGGTGCAAGGCTTAGCAAGTATGGAGATACGCTCATCCGTTTCCTTGAGACTCAAATAGGTACGTCGCATGAAGAGAGCTCAAAGCCTCTTTGATCGGATCCATGAGCGAGAGAACCTCAGGCATGCAGCTCATGCGGCGATGAAGCGGAAACGCGCGAAGATGGAGGCGCGGCTGTTCGCTGCGAATCTTGAACAGGAGCTGAAAATACTTTCGGACGCCATTCGCGGTGGTAGCTTGGTCTTAGGCCAGCATCATCAGTTCTGGATCCGCGACCCGAAAGAACGCTTGATCACCGCCCCCTGCTTTCGCGAACGGGTGCTGCATCATGCGATGATCCGAGTGTGTGAACCGACCTTTGAACGCTGGCTGATTTCGGATACGTATGCGTGCCGCATCGGCAAGGGACGCATCGCCGCCTTGTTGCGGGCCAGACAATTTTCGTCGCGATTCGGTTTTTATCTCAAACTCGATATCAGGAAATACTTTCCGAGCATACCGCATCAGCGCTTGGGTTTTTTGCTCAGGAGGCTTTTTGCTGAGCCGAGGATGCTCGCCCTCTGGAATCAAGTGGTAGAGAGCTACTGTTTCGGTACGAAATGCGGGTTGCCGATTGGCAGCTTGACCAGTCAACATTTGGCAAACGCCTACTTGGGGCAACTCGATCGCGTGATCAAGGAAAAGCTAAGAGTCAAAGGATATGTTCGCTACATGGACGACATGGTGTTGTGGGGTGAGAGTTCAGAGGCATTAAGCAATCATTTACAGGCGATTACGGAGTTACTTCGAAGCGCATTGGGGCTGGAGATGAATTCGCCTTACATCAATCGAGTCGAACATGGGATCGGTTTTTTAGGTGCGCGAGTGTTTCCGAGTTACATCGTGCCGAGCCGAAGTAGTCGGATTCGGTACCGGCGACGGATTCGTAACCTGGAACGACTGCAAGCGAGCGGGGGTTTGAGTGAGATGGAATTGCAACGGCGTGGCACCGCGATGACTGCAAATATGCGAGTTGCCGAAATGCGCAGTTGGATGTGGCGTAGGCGTGTGGTAGATTCGTATGAAGGTGAATGATCGAACTGGCTCGAACCGCGTGAACCGCGGCGGCAGTTGGGACAACGATGCAGCGAACTGCCGGACGGCGAACCGCAACAACGATACCC
>CAYXFO010000568.1:0-2735 GCA_964464255.1 uncultured Pirellula sp. | reverse complement strand
CGGTAATCGCCACGATTGAAGCGACGGGTGCAGCGGCGGCTGCACCATCGGCCCCACCAGCACCAGCACCAGCTAATCCGGCACCAACTAACCCTACTCCGGCAGTTCCAAAGCCAGAGGTCGCTACGGCTCCCGTCGCCAAGCCGACAACCCCCGTAGCTGCCCCGGCTCCCAATCCTGCGCCTGCACCGGCTTCTGCGGTGGCTACCGCGGTCGACTCATCTGCTGCGAGCACAAACACAGACGATTCGATCGCAGCCGGACCTGCGATCCGCCGTTTTGCTCGAGAAGTCGGTGTGGATCTTTCGCACGTTCAAGGAACAGGCGAAGGGGGCCGAATCACGCGAGAGGATGTTCTCGCAGTCGTTCGACACGTCAACCAGTCGTTGCAGGCTCGAGCAACGACCACCTCGCCAGGACTGTCGCCCAGCGCGTCCCAAAAGGCCGCGTCCGTTAAAGCAGGAAACGAATCCAAACCAGGAGTCGCTTCGCAAGACGATTACGGCCCGATCCGCGTCGATCGGATGAGCAAGATCCGCAAGACGATCGCCGCACAGATGAACAAGTCGTGGTCGACTGCTCCACGAGTTGTCAATTTCGATGATGCAGACGTCACCGAATTGGAAGCGTTCCGCCAAACCAGCAAAGACGATTACGCGTCGCGCGGCATCAAGCTGACCACCATGCCGTTCCTCATCAAAGCTGTAGCAACAGCCTTGAGGCATCACCCAGCACTCAACGCGGTGATCGATACCGAGAATGAACAGATCATCTACAAGGAATATGTCAACCTTGGGATTGCCATTGATACCGAACGAGGATTGGTGGTTCCGGTCTTGAAGGATGCCGACCGCATGTCGATTCCGGATATCGCCTATGCATTGTCAGAGATGTCTTCGCGCGTCCGAAACAACGATTTCTCTGTAAGCGATTTGCGGGGCGGCACGTTCACGATCAGCAATCTCGGCGCGATTGGTGGGACCTATTCGACTCCGATTATCAACGTCCCCGAAGTTGCGATTCTGCTTGTGGGGCGGTCTCGCAAGTTGCCGATGGTGATGGACGATGATTCGATCAAGCCGCGATTGATGATGCCGTTGAGCATCGCTTATGACCATCGCTTGGTAGATGGCGCGACAGCCGCGAGGTTCCTCAATGATGTGATCGCTTATCTTGAAGCCCCCAGTCGCCTGTTACTAGCAATTTAGGGCTGATGATTCGTGTTGGACTCGCGCGTCGGATCTATCTCAACCCGAAGCGTGAGTGGTTGATAATCCAGTGCACGTTGGGAGAGGCTTCAGCTCTCGAGTGGAATGCGAACGGTGCATTGCGTTCCACTCTGCGCGCCTCGGACGAACCGAAGTTCCCCGCCGAGGCCTTGGATAACGTTTCGGGTCAGGAATACGCCGAGGCCCATTCCCTCGCCAACTTCTTTGGTTGTAAAGAAGGGTTCCCCGATGCGACGAATCACATCATCGGTCATCCCCGTCCCTTGGTCAATGATTTCAAGGACCCATGTTCGATCGTCATCGCTTTCCAGCACGATCGTAGAAAGCACATGGACAGTTTGAGTGTCGGACGATGCATCGAGTCCGTTTTGGATCAGATTGCGTAGTGCTTGCGAGATCGCTTGTTTGGGCAGCAAAGCCTGAAAGTCTCCGACGGCACGTTCCATCTGAATGAGGACGCGATTGGGTTCTCGCATGGCCGTTATGGTGTCGTCGAGGATCTCCTTGAGCGTGACGGGGTGAAGGTGTTCCGCGGCCGCTTCGCCCGCACCACTTTTCATGCGATGCAGGATGTCTTTGCAGCGATTGAGTTCCTCGCGAATCAATCCAAAGTCGCGGCGTACTTTTTCTGGAATGTCATGCTTGTCGAAGGAGCGGGACAACTCGCCAGCGATGACTGCAATCGTGGACAAGGGTGACGCCAATTCATGCCCCGCGCCAGCAGCAAGCGTCGCGAGGGCTTCGAGTCGTTGAGCTCGTTCGCGTTCTTTCTCTGCGATAGCGAGTCTTCTGTCTCGCTGGCGCACCTCTAGGGCGAGCATCGATACGAAATAGGCGAGAACGCCGCAGCAAGTGGCAAATGCGATCAAGAATGCCAGTTTCGTGACGCCCCAGGAGGCTTGGGGGTCGAGTGGGGAATTGTTGAAGACGGTTAGCGATGTTGCGTTGTACAGAAGCCAAGCACCACATACCACCGAAGTGATAGTAATGACCAGCATCCAGAACCGGGACAGCATGATTCCCGCTACCGCAATGTTTGCAAAGAAGAAAAAGATGAATGGATTGGCGGCACCGCCGGAGAAATAGAGGAGTCCGGTGAGGGTGGCTACGTCGAGGAGTAGTAAAAGTCCGAGCCCTTGGCTACCGATCGATTCCGAGGAATCGGTTGCCGTCGCTCCCGCAGTGGGTTTCCCAGCTCGCACCCGATACGCCCACCACATCAATAGGATATTGGTGATTACCGTTCCGGAAACGATCGCCAGTAACGGAATCAAGGGGAGGGAGATCTTCAGGAATGCGGAAACAAATCCGATGACTACGAGTTGTCCTGCAACGGCGATCCACCGTAACTGGCTTAGCCATATGGCGGTCGATGTGTTGGGTTCTGAGAAGGAGTGATTCCTCGAATCCACGCCAGACTATTCCTGTTCCACGATAAGGAGTTCCTGGTTCCATCCATCGACTTCGACTTTTTGCTCGATGCCGCTCGGCCACAAGATCGTCAAT
>CAYXFO010000567.1:0-2736 GCA_964464255.1 uncultured Pirellula sp. | reverse complement strand
GCAAGGACAAGGGGGTTGTAGAGGTTCCCGCTGTTCCGGATTCATCTCAGGACGATAACCGCGAGTAATCGCACTTCGGTTCGAGTCTTTAACGAATTCAACAGGGGATGCAAATCACAGCATCCCCTGTTTCGTTTTAAGGAATCGACGAGACCGACGAGGCCAAATCCGAACTTGCTAGCCGAGGTAACATCCTTCGGGTGGCACGTCCCAGAGGCTCTGCGATGGGCGTGGAGGAGCATTGCTAGCTGACATGCGCAAGCATCTGGGTCGAAGTGCGCAACACCATGCCATGTTTGCCTCACTTCCGACCGGACGGCTCGCGCCGTTCCGCTTTTATTGAGGGAGGCACAACGGGTGCCTGGCACCGATTGTACCCTCTTAGCTCTTTGCCCTGCGTTCTTTTCAATTGACCATTGGTAACGATCAGAGTTTATCAGTGTTGATTAGTGGTTCCGAAAACTAAACAGACAACCGGGGGCTATCGACCGCGCGGCTGAAGAAGAACGAACAGCTGAGGAACCGTTGGGAATCATGCGTTGTCGAGAAGTTCGACGGCTTTGAATTTTTCACCCTCGAGCATCGCAAGGCTCGCGCCGCCACCGGTGCTAACATGAGTCACCGCATCGGCGAAACCGAGCTGCTCGATCGCTGCGGCGCTATCACCACCCCCAATGATGCTGGTGGCGTCGCTATCGGCGATCGCCTTTGCAACCGCCTTGGTCCCGGCATCAAACGGGGGCATCTCGAAAACCCCCATCGGTCCGTTCCATACCACGGTCTTCGCACGACCTACAATCTCAGCGTATTGCGCAGCCGTCTCGGGCCCGATATCGAGACCTTCCCATCCATCAGGAATCTCTCCGGCCCGAACGATCTGCTTGTTGCAGTCGCCTCGGAAACCATCTCCGCAATGCGTGTCGACCGGCAGGATCAACTTGGAACCGCCGACAGCAATCAACTCCTTGGCCAATGCCACCTTGTCTGGCTCAACCAGACTTTTTCCGGTCTTGCCTCCTTGGGCAAGCGAGAATGTGTAGGCCATCGCGCCTCCAATGAGTACCGAGTCGCAAATGGACAAAAGGTTCTTGATGACGTTGATCTTGTCGCTCACTTTGGCTCCTCCGAGGATGGCGACAAAGGGACGCTTGGGATGGGCGATGGTATCGCTCAGATACTCAATCTCCTTGGCGACCAAGAAACCGACCACCTTGGGTTTCGAGCCCATCGCTTGCGGGACGGCAACCATCGATGCATCTTCGCGATGGCATGTACCGAAGGCATCGTTGCAATAGATATCCGCCCACCCCGCCAACGTGCTCGCAAACGCCGAGTCTCCATCCTTTTCACCAGCATTGAATCGTAGATTCTCGAGAACAACGACTTCGCCATCCTTCAGTGCCTTGATCTTCGACTCGGCTTCGGGGCCTACCGTGTCGGTGGCAAAGTGAACCGGACGTTCAAGCAGTTCGGACAATTTCACAGCCGTTGGATGTAGGGTGAACTCGGGTTCGGGGCCTTTCCCCTTAGGTCGCCCCAGGTGGCTGATCAGAACCAGTTTGCCACCCCGCGACAGCACCGATTCGATCGACGGGATCGCCATGCGGATGCGACGATCGTCAGTGATTGCTCCGCTATCATCTTGAGGGACATTGAAGTCGACCCGCATCAAGACTACTTTGCCACGACAATCAACATCGGAAATACTTTTCTTGACCATGCCATACGTCCGTCGGATGAGGAAATCGAACCCTTGTCTGCTTCTATTCTGCGACTACATGTCTTTCGATGACTACATGTCTTTCGATGATGCGCATTATGGACCCAACGATCCAAATTCAAAAGCCCGACTCTTACGAGTCTCTCGGCGGGCTGCGTCTGGCTCTGCCTCGCGCCACGAGTTGTTGGTTCAGCAGCTCGAGTGCGGGTGGATATTGCGCCGCTAATCCTACTATTTGGGTGGCTGATACGCCGAGAGCTTTTCCGGCACGTGCTGGATCCCAGTCGCATGCAGCGAGCGTATCGAGCGCTTCGGCGAGGATGGCTGGGTACTCCGGATTGGTGTCGGCGACTCGAATGCGTTGACCTCGACAATATCGTCGCCACAGTTCGCTTGGTCGATCGGATGGACTGGCGTTTTCGCCACGGACCCCGACTGCAAGCCCGCAGCGCAGTCGATGCATGGCTCGCTGCCGATTCTCGCCCTGAGAGCGAGCCTCGCCAGCCGCGGCAAGAATGCCTGTCGGTAGATGCTCCACCGTGACATGCGTTTCCACTTTGTTGCGATGTTGACCTCCCGGTCCTGAGGCTCTCGAGAAGCGGAACTTGCATTGAGCCTCCAGTTCCTCGATATCGCATCGTGCGGGGTGCATCGCCGTCAAATAAAGACTCGCTTGTTGAAGACCACCCACTCGATCATGAGCAGAACTAGGCCGATCATCAGAAGCCATCGCCATGTTTCTTGTCGAGCTCGAATGGTGATATCGGTTGCCTTGATCTTTTCGGCGCTGGTCTGAATCTCCGTACCGATCGCTAGGTTGCTTTCACTGGGAGAAAAAAGATTGGAGCAGAACATTTCTACGGGGTACTCCAAACCGGGAGCGAGGACTTCATACGTTCCTGGCACATCGGTTTGGGTAAAAATGAATCGTCCGTCCGGCCCGCGATCGATCTTGGTGCGGTCTCCCTTCGGGTCGACAATTTCATAGGTGGGGGAGCGACTCGACAGGGTTAAAT
>CAYXFO010000566.1:0-2739 GCA_964464255.1 uncultured Pirellula sp. | reverse complement strand
ATGCAAATGCCAACGACAACTTCTCGCGCGGCTCACTTGCGGCAGTAAAGCGACTAGCTAAGTCGGGTCGAATCAAATCGGGCCGCTTTATCTCAAGCAGCTTTTCGATATTTACCGGCACCGCAGGCCCAAGTGTTTTTTGGAGAGAATCGAGGGCAACGGTGATTTTTTCCTGCTGGCTGCGAAGGCTCTGTTGTTGGAACAAATATCCGATGATTCCTCCGCAGATTAGAATGGATAGAATCGAGCTGCCCCAATTCCTCGCATGCACGCGTGCTGCCGTTCGCATCAGAGACCGCTCCGGCGCAGTCCAGCGTTTCTTATCGGTCCGGCGACGGATTTGGAACCATTCAAGCAGCGTCGGGAGCTGCTTGTTCTCTGGATTCGCACTCCACACGGCAGCCCTCTCGGCCAGCTTTAGTTCCGCGCGGCCTTTTTTGGTTTCGCGCTGCTTCCGCGTCAACCATTCGCGGAGTGAAGAGACGAGGTAATCGTGAGCAAGCTGATAGTTTCTTATCTTGGTATTTTCCGTTGCATTGCTGTCGTCCACCATTGTGATCAATCGCAGATTTTTGTCGAGGATCTCAATCAGCGATTGAAACTCGCGTAGCTTGTGCTCGTACCCGGCTGCCTTCTGAAGCAATGCGGCGCTCTGCATCGAACCTTTGATGTCGGTGCCGATCGCTGGCAATAAGCTTGCAAGCAAACCACGCACGGCGTCTTGATGCTGGCGATGTTGAATCGGGGCATACCGCGAGCCGAACATCTCTTCGAGGAATGTTACACCTACCCCTTTAACACCGCCCACCTCTTGCAAGGTGGCCGTTGACCAGTTTCGTAGCTTCATCATATCGGCCAAGACCGCGATCTGGACCGAGATCACTTTTTTGTCCTTCGCTAAGCCTTCGGTGGATTGTCGGATGAACGCGCGCTGGTCTTCGGTCCAGTCCCGCGAACTGTCGGGAAGATTGCCATACGCCTTGCCAAACAGACCGAGCACCTTGGCTGCATGCTCGACACTGAACAGGTCGACCATGGCGCTGTTTTCACGTTCCACAATTGGGATATCGAGTTCGCCCAGGAGACGACTAACCGAAATCCAAAAATCATCTCGCACCATGACGATCGCTTGAACTGCACCGCCATCGCACTGCAACAACGCATCGGTGAGTGACGCTTCCGCATAGTTCTTTTCCGCAAACAGCCATTGCTCGAATTGGTCCAGGACCAACAACAACTTGCCGCCTGTGGGTACCAGTTTGCGGCGACGTATGGTGCTCAAGACTTCTTTCAGTGAGTTTCCCTCCGCGTCCGGGATTGCCTTGCGCACGGCTCGCATTAAGCGCGACTCAGTATCCTCTGGCGTCGCTTCGATGTAGACCGAGATCACCTTCGGGCTCAATCGCGGCAACAAGCCAGCTTTCATCAGCGAGGATTTGCCGCAACCGGATGGACCGTAAATCAAGCCGACCCTGAAAGTCTTTTCTGGGTCAGTCTCCTCGATGCGAGTCTTCCAAAAACGAAGTCCTTCGGGGAGTCCTTCCCGATCAAAGGGACCTGGAAGCAGATCCAAAAAGAAGCCAGCGTCTGAAGCGTCAAAAGACCGAAGCCCCTTTGGAACGATCTTGGTTGGATTGGTCCGGCCAGAATCCGTATCGCGAGGTGTGACATCCGAGCTTATCGGGGTGATTGGGCCAGTGGGCGTAATGCTCGCCGGGGTCTTGCTCGCTACCGATTCAGCAGTCGACGGCCGCAACGGAGAAGTTGGAGCATGATGAGCAAGAAACCATCGGATCTCTTCGGCAAAGTCGCGAGCCACGGTAAAGCGATCGCTGGCACGGCGGGCTAAAGCCTTCAAGCAAATACGCTCCAGATCTTGATGGATCGTGTCATCGAACAATCTCGGTGACCGTACATCTTGGGTAGCGATCAGCCGGAAGATATCCTGACTCTTCGTAGGCTGGAATGGCCGACGCCGGGTGAGAAGCTCATACAGAACGACCCCAAGGCTATAGATGTCGCTGCGATTGTCGAGACAATGACCGAGTCCCCGAGCTTGCTCGGGGCTCATGTAAGCTGGAGTGCCTGCGAGTTCGCCTTGCCGATACTGATCACTCTCACGAAGAGCAATTCCAAAATCAGCCAAATAGGGACGGTCATTGCCGTCGAGAAGGATGTTCGCTGGCTTGATATCGCGATGCACAAGCCCCTTAGAGTGCGCGTAATTCAGGGCATCGGCTATTTGTTCAATGATATGTAGCGACAGACTGCGATCGGGAGGATCTTTGGCAAGGCGACTGGCCAAGTCGCTACCGTCGATCAGCTTTGAAACAACGAAGAAATCTCCGCCATCGGTTTTTCCGACATCGTAAACAGGAACGATATTCGAGTGATCCAAGGCTGCCACGATGCGGGCCTCGGTGAGAAAGCTTTCACGCAGTTTCGGGTCTAGCAATGAGCCAAGGGTGACTTTGATCGCGACATCGCGCTGCAGTTCGTCATCGACCGCACGATAGACGGCCCCGAAGCCACCTTTACCCAGTTGAGCAACAACGCGATACCGGCCAAAGGATTTGGGCAGGTTCTCATTTTCTTGGGACTCCTGCGTTTTCTTTGGTCCGTATTCCGCTAACAACTCGGTAGCGTCATCAACGCTGGAATTCGCCGGTGGCGGTACGGTTGCGTCGTCGTTTTCAGGTTGCTGGGACATGGCGCAAAAGTCCGAGGCAGATAGTGAAG
>CAYXFO010000565.1:0-2741 GCA_964464255.1 uncultured Pirellula sp. | reverse complement strand
GTATGGCTTCATCCCTGAAGGGGCCGACGAGTCAGTGGTTGCCATTCAGTATCGCGTCATTGCCGCCACAAAGTGCCCGCAGATCATTTGGATTCCTCGCGATAGGGTTATCAAAGACCCTAAACAAGAAGCTTGGATTCGCGAAATCACGCTAGGTTCCTCGCAACCGCAAGGACTTGAGATTATCGAGGATCGAATCAGTGCTCTCAAGGAGCTCTTGCTGCACAGGATTCAGCGCAAGCGATCGTCACCGACTGCCCCGGTGTTATTGGAATCGGCTCCCCGACTCTACCTCATTTGCGATCCTGTCGATGAAGAGCAAACGGTAGCGATTGAGCGATTTTTTTATTCGCAGGGAATCGAGGTTTTACTTCCGGCGTTTGGATCGGGCGAGGGGGATTCCCAATCGATTCATATCAGCAATCTCGCGACGTGCGATGGAGCCTTGGTTTACTACGGCAATACAACACGCCACTGGGTCGACTCCCACGCTCGAGAACTGATCAAAGCGACCGGTTACCGCGATGCTCGTCCGATCAACGCCAGGCTCATCTATGTGGCTACGCCGATCGATCACCGAAAAGAGCGATTTAGAAGCCTCACAACGGACTTGGTTCACCAAGTGGAAGGTAACGGATTTGCTGAGCTGAAATCCTTTGCGGAGCAGTTGAAAGAGGAGGCAGAATTATTGCGTTCCTCGAGGGCGGTCGACTGATGGCTAGGAAAGCTCCCAAGTTTGTTCGCAATCCGTTTCCTGGGCTTCGTCCCTTCGGGCAAGAAGAGGACTATTTGTTCTTTGGGCGCGACGAGCAAATCGCGGAAGTTGTCAAACGGTTGCGCGAGAACCGATTTCTAGCCGTCGTAGGAACGTCTGGCAGCGGGAAATCCAGTTTGATTCGAGCGGGTGTGATCCCATCGCTTCACCGCGGTGCGATGACCTCGACCGGTTCGCGATGGGAGGTCGTTTACACTCGACCAGGGGGATCGCCGATCGAGAACCTGGCTCGATCCCTCGCTCAATCCGATCTTTATGAAAAAGACAGATATGACCAGAACGACGATTTCGCCAGGATTTTCTTGAGCCTCAATCGAAGCCGCGCCGGGCTGATCGAGGCGGTGCGGCAAAGTGAACTCGGTGCGGGCACCAATGTCCTCCTGATCATCGATCAATTCGAGGAATTATTCAGGTACCGGAAACAGGACGAAGAGAGTTTGACGATCGCTACGGATTTTGTCGGCAACCTGCTGGAGGCCACCTCGAATCCGAACTCCAACATCTTCGTTGTCATCACGATGCGTTCGGACTTTCTCGGCGATTGCTCCCTCTTCGCAGGTCTCGCCGAGGCAGTCAATCGTGGTGAGTACCTGATTCCCCGTCTCAACCGCGATGAGTTGCAGTCGGCGATCGTCGGTCCAATCCAAGTTGCAGGCGCGCTGATTTCGAATCGCCTCGTCCAAAAGCTACTCAATTGTGTTTCGGGTAACCAAGACCAACTTCCGATCTTGCAACATGCTCTGATGCGAACCTGGGATATCTGGGCGCGAGACAACCCGCCTGACGAACCAATCAACCTCCAGCATTTCGAAGCTGCCGGGGAAATCGAACACGCGATTTCCAAGCACGCAAGCGAGATCTTGCAGCAATTGTCAGCAAACCAATTGGCTATCGCTGAAAAGACGTTCAAGGCGCTAACTGAATTGGGAAATGATCGACGCGAGATTCGTCGTCCAACTCGCGTTGAAGATCTCAGGAGGATCGTGAATTGCTCTGATGGGGAACTATTCGATGTTATCGATGCGTTTCGTAATGAGAACTGTGCGTTCCTGACTCCTACCGAAGGAACGATTCTCTACCACGACACCGTGATCGATATTTCTCACGAGAGCTTGATGCGAGTATGGGACACTCTCCAGGAATGGGTGCAGCAAGAGAGCCAATCAGCCAGGATCTATAAACGACTCGCCGAGACCGCCGTCCTCTATTCGGAAGGAAAATCCGGGCTGTATCGCGATCCAGATCTCCAAATCGCTGTTTCCTGGCAGGAGCAAACACCTACCAATGAGGCATGGGCTCGTCGCTATCACGAAGCTTACGGACTGAGCATGGAATTCCTCCGGAAAAGCCGCGATTCCAAGGAAAAGGAAATCCTGGAAAGGGAAAGCCTCCGGCAAAGAGAGTTGGAGCAAGCAAAGGCGTTAGCGGAACTTCAGACGCAAAGAGCTGAGGATGCAGCCAATTCTGCACGAAAATCACGATTGGCAAGTCTGTTGATGGCATGCCTTGCGGTCGCGGCACTGCTTATTGGCAGTTATGCACTCACCCAAAAACTGCAGTTGCAAGACGCATACATGAAACTGGAAGGTGAAAAACAAGTTGCAGAAGCTGCCAAGCAACGCTCTCAGAAGAATGAAAACATTGCGGAGGCTCAGACTAAGTTGGCAATCGGAACCATCAACTTCTTTGTCGAGGAGTTGAGTGAAGGCGATGCGGCTGGCTTGGACCCAGAATACTTGAAGGCGCAGATGCTTGAGTATCTGAAAAATCAAGCAAGAAACGTCAACGAAACCAGTGATCAGTCGGACAGTTCAAGTTTGGCAGAAGTCACTGCGGAACTTGGATTTGCTTGTTCGATAGCGCGCTTGGGGGCTGAGAATAAACCGAAAACGGAATTGATTCCCAGGAATGAAGCGAAATCCGAGGAATCGCAAGCTCCTCGCTTTACCCCAAGGTCCTGTCTCTT
>CAYXFO010000564.1:0-2753 GCA_964464255.1 uncultured Pirellula sp. | reverse complement strand
CGACGGGACAATCCAGAGCGCACAACCCATCGGTGGCACAGGATGCCTTGCCTGCTAACTCATAATCTCGATCCAATTGTTTGGCGAGTTCCGTTCGGCCTTGAGCGATCAATCGTTGCCGGGCTCTTCGCAGGACAATGCGTTGCCGAGGGGACAGGGTAAAGTCGCGGCTAGGGCAACGCGGCTCGCATGCCCCGCACTCCACACACTTGTCGACGACATCCTCGACGATCGGCAGATCCTTGATATTCTCCAAATGCAGTTTCGGTTTGGAGGTCAGGATCACATCGGGATTAAGCAAACCGTCCGGATCCACGGCACGCTTGAGTCGGTACATCAAGCTGACCGCTTCCGATCCCCACTCGGTTTCAACAAACGGTGCCATGTTCCGTCCCGTGCCATGCTCGGACTTCAAAGCTCCGTCAAAGCGATGAACCACCAAATCGACCATGTCATCGATGAGGCGAGCATAGCGATCTGTATCCTTGGGGCTGGCCATCGGTTGCGAGATGACAAAGTGAAGATTTCCATCTTTGGCATGACCGAAGATGATCCCGTTGGCATACTCATGCTTGATAAACATCGACTGCAGTTCGAGTACCGCGTCGGCCAATCGATGCAGCGGGAAGTTGATGTCTTCGAGGATAACGGCTTCGCCCCGATGGCGCATCGCAGCCACAGCAGGATACATTCCTTTGCGGAGCTTCCACAGATACGCTTGCTTCTTCTTGTCTTGCGTAAACGCGACGGGACTCAAGACCTGTAGCTTGGGTTCAACGCGTTCCCGAAAGATTTCCAATTTGTGTTTGAGAGCCTCGGGAGTTGCCGCTTGAAACTCAAATAGCAATCCCATCAATTGCTGATGGGATGCCAGTTGCTGCTGCAGCTCGGGAGGAGCGCCTTCGAGATCGCGAATCGACTGCAGGCTTGCCCGATCCATGAATTCGACGGCATCGCTTTGTACATCGATCAAGTCGGGAATTCGATCGCAAGCGGACCTCGCATCCTCAAAGAATGCCAAGGTGGTTGCCTTCTCGGGCAATTCTGGGAGGGTTCGCAATACCGCTTCGCAGATAAAGGCGAGTGTCCCCTCGGCACCAATCAACACATGCGAGAGGATCTCCAACGGTTCCTCGTAGTCGACGAACGCATTGAGCGAATAGCCGACGGTGTTCTTCTGCCGATACTTGCGGCGAATCTTTTCCAGCAACTTTGCGTTCCCCAGAATGGACTGGCGAATCGCGATCAACTCTTGGCAGAGCGTCGGCTTCTCAGTTCGGAATCGCTCCGATTCCTTGGGTCGCGATGTATCCCACAGGCTGCCGTCGGGAAGGATGAAGCGAATGCTGTCCAGGGTGTGGTAGGCATTGTTGACGACCCCACAGCACATGCCACTCGAGTTATTGGACAGGATCCCTCCCATCATTGCGGAGTTGATGCTCGAGGGATCCGGCCCCATCTTGCGGCCGAGCGGTCGAAGATGAGCATTGACCAATCCGCCGATCGCACCGGGCTGCACCCGTACGCGCAAACCATTGTCGAGGTTTTCGATCTTTCGCCAGTGGCGACCGATGTCGACCAACCACCCGTCGGTCACCGCTTGACCCGACAAACTGGTTCCACCAGCCCGAAAGCAGATCGGGATCCGCTTCTCTCGCGATGCGAGGAAGATGTTGCGGATTTCCTCTTCATCCTTGGGCTGCAAAACCGCCTGGGGAATCAGAAGATAGGGGCCAGCATCATTGGCAAAGGCGTAGCGTTGCCATGCCTCTTCGAGCATCTCGCCGCACGGTCGATCGAAGTTCATGGTCGGGTCAATAAGGGAGTGGTGGGCAAGCGAATTCTAAAGGGCCTTGACCGCTTTGACGATGTCGAGAACCGCTTGTTGGCCATCGGCATAAAACATCAGAGTGTTGGGCATTGCAAAGAGCGGATTCGGAATTCCAGCGAAGCCGGGGCTTAGGCTTCGTTTGATCACGATCACCGTGCGAGCCTTGTCGACATCGATAATCGGCATCCCTGCGATCGGGCTATTCGGATCGAGGCGTGCCGATGGGTTCACCACATCGTTTGCACCGATCACGATCGCGACATCCACTGTATCCATGGTCGGATTGATCGCATCCATCTCCATAAGCTTGTCGTAGGAGACATCGGCCTCGGCCAGGAGAACGTTCATGTGACCTGGCATGCGGCCAGCCACCGGGTGAATCGCATACTCGACGTTGGCCCCCTTCGATTCCAGCACTTTAGCCAGGTCTCGAACGGCGTGCTGAGCTTGAGCCACCGCAAGACCGTATCCAGGAACGATGACCACGCGCTGTGCACCGTCGAGAATCATTGCAATATCGTCTGCGGACGTGCTGCGCACATTGGCGTACACCTCGTCGGCAGAAGCGACCTTGCCTCCGCCAGCCATTTTTCCAAATAGCACATTGGCCAACGATCGGTTCATCGCCTTGCACATGATCCGGGTCAGAATGATTCCCGAAGCGCCCACCAAGGAGCCCGCGATGATCAAGACACTGTTGTCAATAATGAATCCGGTCATGGCTCCCGCGATTCCCGAATACGAATTCATCAGCGAGATCACCACCGGCATATCCGCGCCGCCGATCGGCATGACCAAGAAGAATCCCAAGATCAACGCCAGGGCAGTGATCGCCAGATAGCACAGAACCTGAAGGACGAAACTCTGGGTCGAAACGCTAAAGGCAATCAGAAGTAGGATGCCGAGAAGAAGACCTGCATTG
>CAYXFO010000563.1:331-2760 GCA_964464255.1 uncultured Pirellula sp. | reverse complement strand
GCTTAACACGACCTGCCATCTCGCCGAGCAGATCGCGGGGATCTTCCACATGTTCGATGACTTCGTACATCGTTATGGCATCGTATTTCTCATTCAATTTTGTAGGGGTAGAGAATTCCGGCACGAAGGGATCGTACCCTTCAACTGACGTGTAACCTCGTTGCCTTAAGTACTCGACGACTAAGCCTTTGCCGCATCCGTAGTCCAAGATGCGGTGATTGCGTTGAACCCCAACTTTCCTCAATAAACGTTCCCGATTCCAAGAACTGCAACGAGTGAAGTAATCGAGTACCTGATCCTTCAGGTAATAGTCGCGATAGTAAAAATCGAGATCGACCATTTCCTTGCAATGCAGTGATCGGCAATGATTGCATCTCCATACGGTGAATTCCTCGTGTCTGTGAGGCCGCGTATTGGGCCTCACCTCTGCGATATCTGTGGAGTCTGCAAGATTTGTCGGCCTGTCGCAGACGTTACAGATAGTGAAGTCGGTCATGGTTGATCCTATCCTACTCGTTTTGCGTAAACCATAGACACTTGGTCGGTCGTCGCCGCCAACGGTCTTTCGACGACTACAGCGAAATGCCGCTCTCGAAGAAACTTGTCGATCTCCTGTAGTATCTGCTGGCCGTGATGGACTTCAATAACGAGTTGCCGAATCATCAACCAGTGGTGAGGTTGGATCCCTCGCAGTACATCTTGCTCCGCTCCCTCCACATCAATCTTCAGCAGATCAATTCTTGTAAGCTGCCGTTGATCGATGACTTCCGAAAGTGTTCGCAACTGGCAGGTAACTTGTTCCGCCTTTTGGTAGTGAATGCGGATCGCTTCAATGATCGGCCACCAGAAAACCTGGGGGGTTATCCGCATCAACCACTTCAGGATCACACTGTGGTTTCGCATCGAGTCTGCCACTTGACGCCGGGTTTGCTCTCGAAACTCCGGTGAAGTTTGGGGGAACATCGTTGAGCCGACATTGCTGCGAGGGAAGTGTGTGAACTTTGCAACACCAGTTTGAGATGATAGTTCGACTCGCAAGTGGTTGTGCCGCTGCACGTTGCGTTCGAGAACCTCAAATGTTTCAGGGATCGGTTCGAATGCGTGTACGATAGCGTCCTGAAGGAACTGGTTCAAATACAGCAGGAACATGCCGATATTGGCGCCCGCATCGACGATGCAGTCCCCGTCCTGCACCAATATTCCGTGACGAAAGTAGGGATTCTCTTCGAATATTTCACGAGCAACGACATCCAAGGTCGTTTTCTGCAAATAGAAGACCCGAAGCCCGTTGGGTAGTGTGCATTCCGCTGGTTGTAACGCCATAGCATCTAGCTCCTGGAACGACGCCGCAAGCGGCTCATCGCGTAGCGGAACTTTGTGACTAGCTTCATGCCTGGCGAGACCCAGTTCCCATCGTAATGGTGTATCGCATATGATTCGAGTTCTTTGGCCTTTCGTTGCCTTGCTTCCGCTGAACGTTCCAAATGATCCACCGGGTAGAACATCTCACAAGGATAAACTTTCAAATCGTCATGAGTCCGTTGGTAATCAACCACTGCCTCATCCAGTAATATTGCCCCTGATGTGCGTACGACATAGAACTCCTTGATTTCAAAAAAACCCTTCGGCCGATTTGCAGCGATTGTTTTTTTCAATAAAAGTTCCCAAAATGGATGTCCAGGAGATGAGGCCATTAAGGCATTCAATACAAAGTCTTCGCCTCGAAGCATTTTTCCCATCCCGCCCTGTTCTCTACCTAAAACGACACGGTGACCTTCGAAAAGTGGCTCCAGCGATTTCATGCACTCGAAATCCAAGTCCACGTACAAGCCGCCCAACCTGTGAAGAAACAGCACTCTAGCTAAGTCGATTCTCTGGATCCGGTACGGGAAGGCTTCATACATATTCACGAGATCGGGATAGAAACTCCGCACAAACTCGTGGCATTCCTCATGTGTCCACAGCCGGTACTCCCAATCAGGATGATACGTCAGCCACGATTGCTGATACCCCCGATACCTCTCCGGGATTTCCTTGGAATCCCAAATCTGATGAATGATACGAGCGATCACGTCGTTACCGCCCGCTTCCATAGCAAGACTTCCTTCGTTACGTTCGCAGGAGCCAGGGGAAACCTAAGTACGTTGAATACAATGTTCATGTCGAATTGCGCTAATTGCTGTGCTGGCAGCATGAACGGCTCTCCTCGGAGTTTGAGCGGGCGCCAAGCACCGTCACGGATATCGCAATTAGGCGTTTCCGTACCGGTCCGCCACAGGTTGGCCCACCATCCTTTACGAGCAATACCTATATCGTTGGTAAGCAAAGCATACCGGTAATTCGAGAGTTTTTTGAGAAACTCATGAACTGCAGAGTTCGACAGGTGCTGCAGGCAATCCTTGATGATGCACAAGTCGGCAGCGGGAAGC
>CAYXFO010000563.1:0-321 GCA_964464255.1 uncultured Pirellula sp. | reverse complement strand
ATCGTTCATTGTTGCGTTCCGCCAATTCGGGGACGATATCGATGCCCGTATAGTCGATTCCCGACCAGTCGATCAATTGAGAGAACGCCCAATCTCCGCATCCGATATCCACCACGGATTGAATTTGATGAGCTTTCAGAAAATCAACCACAATGGCCATGTAGCTCTGAAGCCGCTGCGGTTCGGAACCAGGACCACTTCGAGACGTGCTCCCCCAAGAGTGAGAGTTATAAATCTTTCGGAAAACGTTTTGCGCGTTGTTTTTCATTCGTAGGTTCCAGCATCCACCATCACGTTCGACATCTGGGTAATTTGCAAGGT
>CAYXFO010000562.1:0-2761 GCA_964464255.1 uncultured Pirellula sp. | reverse complement strand
CCGACTCGCATCCAAACCAAATCCGATGATTGATTGTGGCAGGGGCTGCTGTTGACATTCGACACACCCATCATCTAGCAGATAGTTCTGTAGCTATCTCTTTTGCGCTAATTGCCGTTCGACGTTGAGGATTTCCTGGTGTTAATGGAACTTGTCTGTAGTTCGCTTAGGTTGATCTCTTGGATTTTAGCCAGATGACTTCCGACTCCTCCTTGTATTTTTTCAATCATCTCTTTGGATTTCTGAAACCATAGCGGGGCCTTAGCGGGAGCATTGTTCTTTTCAATCAAAGCTCTCTCGTGGTACGCACGTGCCAGAAGCCCGAATGCTTCATTGATTTCGTAGGTATTCGAATTGATCGTACGTATTGATTCCAAAATTCCTACATCACAATCGCATGCTTTTTCTACGAGGTCCGCATCAAGTCTGTAACCCTTGGGCTCCCCGCGTATTCGGGCGAGATAGAGGAACGCATCAAGTCGGCTGTTCAGGGCGATCAGGTTATTTGACTCAGTCGATTTGATTTTTCCGGGTATTCCCTCCGTGAAATTGAGCAAGCTATCCCAAAGGCGGGCTGAATCGTTCGATCTGTCCAATTCGAAATAAATGATTCCGAGGAGTCTTTGCAGTTGCAAGGATGCCTTCAGTTTGTCTTCGTTGCTGCTCTCAGTGTTTTGTGAAATCTCGTCGATGAAACTTTCGGCGTTCGTAAGGAGAGTGTCATATTTGTCTGGTACCTGGGTACCCGATTCGGCTCCTAGTTCGTAAAGAGACCAAAGTAACGTTACCTGCATAACCAAGTCTGTCTCGGAGTTCTTTTTGTCAGCATTACTCTGATTACCGAGTTGTTCGATGCCATTTCGGAACAGATCGGTAAAGCTGTTGCGGACCGACAGCGGAATGTCGTCGACATCATTGGAAAGGCGATTGGTAGTTTCAATCACAAAGCGAGTACGTTCCTCGGCGATTCGCATATTCACCAGAGATTGTTTTTCTTCTTGGTTCCGCTTCCTATCGGACTCCTGGAGTTGAAGAAAGAAAAAAATGCTGGTGATCGACAAGGCGATTCCAATGACTGCGAGCCCCGCCATGACGATGCTGGTGATGCGTAAACGACGAGCTGCTCGTTGGGATTCCTCGGCTCGTCGCGATTGCAGTTCGGCGAGCGCGCGGCTCTGTTCGAGCTCCCTTCGTCGTGCAGTTTCCCGTCGCTCCATTTCACGCTTCTGTTCAGCTTGGCTTCGGTCAAGGAAGTTGAGGGCGAGCGTATAGGACTCGTGATATCTGCTTGCCCATGCAGCGTTGGTGGGATTATCGCGGCGCCATGCGGTAGCGACTTGAAGGTCTGGATCGCGATAAAGCCCAGACCTGCCCTCGGCGTGGAGTGTTGCGGTTTCCGCCAGACGCCGATAGATTCTGGCTGATTGATGCTCCTGTTGGACCCATTCCTTCAGCGTACTCCAGGCTCGCATCAAACTTTCATGGGAGATGTCGACATAGGTATCGCCGTAGATGGTCATCCCCTGAGTTGGGGTGATGAAAGCGCAGCTCTTGTCTCGAAATGCGTCTATGACAGCGAGTAAGTCATCTTCTTTGCAGTCGATAATTTTCCTGAGATCCTGCAATCTTGTTGGTCGTCGTGTTTCTCTCTCGTCGCTCCCCATTTCCGTGAGTGCTTGGAAGAGTCGTTTGGCGATCAAACGTTGATATTCGGGTAGAAAAGCCAAGACTTCATCAGCATGTTGGGAAATCGCGAACTCAACCTCCCCGGCAGATTCAAAATGAGAAAGATCGACTGCCTCATTGTCGGGGTGCCCTTGTTCCCATGCGTCCCATGTTCGCATTAAGGCATGCTGAAGAAGTGGAAGTTGGTCGTGATTGTCGGAGACGCGATTGAGAAGTTTTTGGAGCAGTCGGTTTGATATAGTTCCCCCTGCCACTCGGATCGGATTAACGATCGCATCTCGCATTTCCTCGCGGGACATTCGTGGAATCAGGTACTCGCCTCGATTAATTGCCTCTGCGAGTCCAGGAAAGATGGAGCAATCACCCAAATAGTCCGATCGCATGGTGACGATGATATAGACCCGTCTCTGGCTGCGTATCGAAGCCTCGAGCAGTGCAGCAACAAAATCCGCCGCCTTGACGATGCTTTGCTCATCCCTTCGCCGGTATCTGAATACTTCCTCGAATTGATCGATCACGAGCAGTAGATTGGTATCGCTTCCTGTACTGGACTGTCGAATCGCATCGATCAATCCCGACCGGCTTCGATTCAAGCATGCGAGCAATCTTGGAAACAGTTCGTTGCTTGATTCGTAAAGGTCGGATTGCTCGAGTGCTCGGGCGAGGTTTTCCATGGGCGAACCGCCGGGCCGGGTGTAGAGAACCTCCCATTTCGAGCCAGCGGAGACGAGCGTACCGCGATGCAGGGCAGGGATTAGCCCAGCGCGAATCAGGGAGGATTTTCCGCTACCCGATGTTCCAACCACGGCGAGAAAGTGCTGGTTACGAAGGCGTTTTAGAAGTTCCGCTATCTGCCCTTCTCGTCCAAAGAACAAGAAATCCTCATCTTCTTGAAATGAGCGGAGGCCGGGAAACGGGTTTCTGGCCAACTCCAGCAACCGCGAACTCATGAGTCGGATCTCGAAACCTGTCTCTTGGCGGTCGCAATCTTGAGTTGCTCGACAAAGGAAGCCAGTTCGGGGAAATTGCTGGCTTCTGTCTCTCGGATCACATCGGTGGTAAGGCTCTTGTATCG
>CAYXFO010000561.1:0-2761 GCA_964464255.1 uncultured Pirellula sp. | reverse complement strand
ATCGTTAGCCGGATCGATGACACCCGAAACACCGACGCGATCCCAATAAACCGTTCCACCAAACTGCGTCAAAGCAAAGCCGGTGATCGCATCTCCGCCAGCCAATCCCACTTGCTCTACCGGGAATTCCAGACGAACCCACTTGCCTGCTTCCGGAAGGGCTCCCATGTTCACCCGTTGCGTCGTGTTGGCTGCACCCCACGGAATCGCGTCGTAATTTCCCCACATCGCACGGTGCAACCAGCCGTTCTTGAAGAACTGGATCATGATCGACTGCGGCGCATTGCTCGGATCGAGATAGACCTGTGCGAAGATCTTTCCTTGCTGAGGAATCGCTAACGGGGTTTTGGCCTGATCCCATACGTCTTGAGCGAGCCCTGGGTCGGTTCGCTTCAGGGACTTGGTCCCGCTGAATACAGGGTTGTTCGCGTCCGAGGATACGAACATCGTTGGCTGGCCTGGACTGGCGAACAGGTTCCCATCCGGTGGAAACGCATCATCCATCCAAACAGTCTCCAGTGTCATCGGCTCGATGCGAGGTTCCGCTTTCGCGGGATCGCTGTAGGTAACCTTCTGGACCGCTTGTTCGAGTTCGGCCACCGTTTGAGAGATTCGCTGGTCCATCTCCGCGAGCTTCTGGGCATCGTCGGATTTCTCCAATTTCATCACTGGCTGCGTGAGCAGTGCGTTCCCATCCATCGCGGGATCTGAAGCGGCGTTGAAGAACGCGTACATCGAGTAGAACTCTTTCGCCGAGATCGGATCAAATTTATGGTCGTGACATACGGCACAACCAGCCGTCAATCCCATCCAAGTCGCCGCCATCGTCGATGTGCGATCCACGGCATAACGATAGTAATACTCATCATCGATCGAGCCACCTTCGCTGGTGGTTACGTTGCATCGATTGAATCCGGTTGCGATGAGTTGCTCCTGCGACGGACTGGGGAGCAGGTCACCGGCCAATTGCTCGATAGTGAACTGATCGAAGGTTTGATTGCGATTGAAGCTGTTCACAACCCAATCGCGATAGGCCCACATTTGACGTTCGTTGTCGAGATGCAATCCGTGCGTATCGGCATAGCGTGCAATGTCCAGCCAATGCCTTGCCATCTCTTCGCCGTAGTGAATCGATTTCAAATAGCGATCCACCATCTTCTCATACGCGTCGGCGGAATCATCTGCGAAATACATTTCGAGTTCTGGAAGGGTCGGCGGCAGTCCGGTCAAGGCAAAGGCGACACGCCGAATCAGCACCGACTTATCCGCTTCGGGAGCCATGCTCAAGCTCTCGCGACCCAGCCTCTCCGCGAGGAAGGCATCGATCGGATTGCGTCCGCCACTAGGCATCGCTGGTACATTGGCATGAGCAATCGGCTCGAACGCCCAGTGCTTCTGGTATGCCGCCCCCTGTTCAATCCATCGCTTGATCCGCTCGATCTCGCTGGCATCGAGTTCCTTATGACTCTCCGGCGGTGGCATCTTGAGATCGGGATCCTGACTCAGAATCCGCTGCCACGCAGCGCTCTCGTTCAAGTTCCCAGGCACAACGGCTGTGATACCATCGCGCGGGCTCGTTGCCCCTTGCTGAGTATCGAGCCGCAGACCGGCTTCCCGTTTCTTTTCGTCAAAGCCATGGCATGCGAAGCACTTATCCGCGAGGATGGGGCGAATGTCTCGGTTGAAACTCAGCGCGTCGTCCGCACGTGCGGAGGAGAAAACGCACATGCTAAGAGTCAACGTCCAAGGCAAAACAAGACCGGCCAAGATGCAACGGTAGGACATCGTGAGATCCTAACAGGAGGGAATAACGGTAGGTGGATACATATTGTACTCGATTCGCCCATCGAGCGAATTGCCTTCGAGTCCCTGATTTCCTTGCTATTCTAAGAGCCTATCCAAAAACCATTCGCCCCCTTGGCATTAGCCACAGTTTTCTGGGTTTTCGGATAGGCTCTATGTGTCCAAGGGTGGCGATGGGAGCCAGTCGACCGCTTGAAACGCCGCCAACACCGAAGTCTGCGGTATATGTTCTTGTTCCAAACGCAAGTTGAGTTCTACGCACCTTCGCATAGCTTCCGCCTCGAAATCGAGCAGCGTGTCGGGAATGGTTGGCGATCGTCCGGTGCCAGTCGTAGTGAGTTTCCGAAATGTGTCGAGTGTCGTTCGATCCATCAGAGCGCCTTATACGTGCCACCCACCCAACTCCTTGCTAGCGTACTGATACGTGCCACCCACCCATCTGTTTGCTAGCGAATGGGTTGTCCTGATAAATAGATAGCAAGCAACGCCAAGTGCGATTCGACTTGGACTTCTCGCGCCCGACGGGCTGGCATAATGACTGCCCTGGCTCAACGAGCCACGGTCTGCCGCCCTCATGCGCAAGAAAGGCCTTAAAGGCCGATAAAATAACGACCGTTCGCAAGCTCCAAATAACAGCATGAGTCGCAAACGTCAGATACCGTCCATAGCCAGATAGACGCACCCTATGCATTGCGTTGTCCTCGATCAACTCGGGCCGAAGACTAGGTAGCTAGCAAGACCGATCTCGGCATATCACTCGCAACGCATTACCCAGTGGAGGAAAAGATCCTACGCACTGCCCGCTGGCCTCGGCGCCAGCGGTGTTGATGCGCTGTCGCGTCTTGTGCCAACGAATCCGGCGTCCCGGCAGCGCTCCCTTGGTAGTGCTTCTTGAACCTCCACACCAAGTCCAACCACAACGAACCATCGATCCCCAACCGCTTCAAGATCGATGCTA
>CAYXFO010000560.1:0-2767 GCA_964464255.1 uncultured Pirellula sp. | reverse complement strand
GCCGAGGAGAAACAGACCGAGGACCATCCCTGTAGTGAGTCCCGCAATCGACAAGACTTGATCGATCACACTGCGAGGACTATCGATTTGCCAAGCGCACAGAGCCACAGTGATTTGACAGACTCCAAATACGAGCGTCAAAAGCCTTGAAACGCGAAGGCATTCAATCTCGCTCTTGTCGGGCGTTAACGGTTTGTAAAAGTCGGCGACCGCCGCGCTTGCGCTGGAATTAAGGGAACTGGAGAGGGTTGACATTGCAGCAGCTAGCACGGATGCGATTACCAAACCAACCAATCCCACCGGAAGTTTTTCCACTATAAACCGTCCAAACACTTGATCATTCCGAACATCGTCAGGCAGTTGCCAAGCACCGGTTTGGGAATACACGTAAAGTCCCACACCAATCAAGAGAAAGAGCAGGAATTGGAGAAGCACTACAACGCCGCTGGCTACCAAGGCGGCCCGGGCATGGTTCAAACTGCGAGCGCACAGGTATCGTTGCACCATGATCTGATCCGCGCCATGACTTGCCATGCTGAAAAATGCACCGCCAATCACTCCGGCCCACAGTGTGTAGGCAACCGACGGATCGGTGGATAGATTAATCAGTCTGAATTTTCCCGCTGAGTTGCCCTCTTCAATGAAACTACTCCAGCCGTTTGGGATGTAACTCAGCAATAGCGATCCAGCAATGACCGCGCCGAGAGTATAGATCAGGAACTGCACGCAATCCGTCCATAATACGGCCTGCATGCCACCCATGTAGGTGTATATCACGGTGATGATTCCCATCGTGAGGATGGAAGCCGGCATGCTCCAATGGGTGAATTGCTGCAAAAGAAGGGCGGTCAAAAAGAGCCGCAGTCCATCGGCGATCGTTCTTGTGAAAATGAATAGAAGCGAAGCGGAGCGTTGCACGCGGGCATCGAACTTTTTCCTGAGGACTTCATAGGCACTGATAAACTGGCCCTGAAAATACCCGGGGAGCAAAATCAGGGCGATGATAACTCGTCCCAGTAGATACCCAATTGCCAATTGAAGAAAAGTGAGATCCCCTCCCTTCGGATTAAAGGCCATCCCTGGAACACTGAGAAACGTGACTGTGCTCGTCTCAGTCGCTACGATCGAAATGAGGACGAGGAGCCATGACACCTCGCGATCACCAACGAAATAGGTTTGGATATCCTTTTGACCCTTTCGGAACAAGGCACCGACGAGAGTGCTTGCAGCCAAGTAAACGAGGATGACCGTGATGTCTACGAATTGCAATGAGTAAGAAAATCCTGCGTTCTCCAAGAGATCACTCCGGGTAGATGAGATAGGGTCGTCGAGTCACTAAAAAATTCTCTTCTTCTGCCTTCCAATCGCCGGCAATTCCGGACCAGCGAATGCCTTGCTCGATGGCAAGTCTTTCTCGATCGCTGCCGAAAAGAAGATCGATGGCGAGGCGGTCGCTCACGAACTCATAAATTTCCGTGCGCCATGCGAAATGAGATGGGTCCAGATCCCGCAACTGTTGCAAGATCGCCAAACTGGATCGAACGGGGCAAAACAATTCGCGATCCAACACATGTAACTGTGCACCACCGCACATCTGTCCGTGCCATTTCTGAAATGTGGGCCTGAAATTCACAGGCCTGAATCTGGCTCCGGGCAAGTCGAGATCATTCAGCACATCTGTGGTTCGGTCAGCAATGAGCCAAGGCGCGCCAAAAATCTCAAAAGGTCGTGTCGTGCCTCGGCCCTCCGAAAGATTCGTCCCTTCCAGCAGGCATTGGCCTGGATACACGATCGCGGTATCCAGCGACGGCATGTTCGGACTGGGCATTATCCAAGGGACTGTGGTCTGGTCTTGCCACAAGCTGCGGTTGTATCCGTCACAGGGGATAACCTCTAGGTCTCCCTCTAGGCCAAGCTCTCCTTGATAGAGTCTCGCAAGCTCAGCGATCGTCATGCCATGTCGCGCAGGAATCGAGTGTACGCCAACGAAGCTGTCCCATCCACTCTTCAGCATGGGGCCCTCTACAACTCGACCTCCAAGAGGATTGGGACGGTCCAGGACCAGCACCGGCAGGTCTTGTGCGAAGGCCGCTTTCATACAATACAGCATGCTGGCTTGAAAGGTGTAAAATCTGCTACCGACATCCACCAGATCAACCACAAGAATATCAATCTTTGCCAAGTCGATAGATTTCGGGTGCAGCGATGACACATCGTCACCATATAGGCTGATGAACTCAGTCTGAGTTTTTGAAGCATCGATTGTCACCGGCTCCAAGTCCTGGGCGTGCCCATGAAAGCCATGTTCCGGAGCAAATACGATTTTCAGTTTGTCCCCCAGTGCTTCTTGAAACAGTGCCAGCGTTGGGCGCAGAAACGAATCGCAGGCAGGTGCATGGGTCAATACGCCGACCCGTTTACCTTCTAAAACGCGAAACTGCTCGCTAACCAATTGATCAATCCCGATTCTCACCCTTTGTCTTTGCATTCTCAAATCATCCAAGGGATAGACGTAGCGGGCAAGTACACATAAGTCCTAATCGACTTCCTCGAAGAGATCAGCGAGCGGGCGTTTGCGTTGCGTCCGTTCGCTGTCCAGGCTTGAGTTGCTTTTGGATCTCGCGATAGCGTGCGGCAAGTTCTTGCTCATACCCTCGCTCGGTAGGTTCATAAAACTTGCGATCAACACCCAAGTAATCTTGCGCTGCAACACCCTCCTGTGCGTCGTGTGCATACTCATATCCAACGCCGTGTCCGAGGTCCTTCG
>CAYXFO010000559.1:0-2771 GCA_964464255.1 uncultured Pirellula sp. | reverse complement strand
TGAAGCCCGTGCTGCAAAACCCTGGTTTTCCCAGGGTTTTTCGCATTTCTGGCCAATTGCTTTGGAGTTCTGTAGCGCCCATGCTGGCTCGGTGCATGGCGGAACGCGGCGTTGTATTTCGCGTCGCGCACCCCAAATCGAGTCGTTTTTCGAGTCGCGCTGGGTCGCCAAATCACTGAGGGTTTGCATGGCTCAGTTTGGTACTGATCAACGCCAGAAGAGGCGGTAGGATTCGAACTATCATCTCGATTTCGACGCACTTCATAACACTCCGCGAGCTTCCTTCCCACACTCGGTCGACATCGCGCCGTTGCCTTCACCTCGTGCTTGTTCCCCCTGAAGTGGTCATTTGGTATATTGTTCTTCTAGAGATACCTATCTCGCAACGGGGACTTAATCGATGCCGATTAACAGCTTCCAAATCGAAAGCAATTGCCTTGGCGAACGTCGCGAGGTAACGATATTTCTAACGCGAAATTGCCTTCCGACAAGCAGGTGCCCGATCGTCTTCTGCGCTGACGGACAGGCGGTAGAAGCGTTTTCGCAGCGAATCGAAGGCGACATCCATGATCGGAAGTTGCCTCCCCTCGTTCTGGTCGGTGCGCATAGTTCGCAACGCCGTTCAGAGGAATACACTGTAGGCCAAGACGAGTCGAGGTTTCGATTGCATGAACACTTTTTCACCAAGGAATTGCCTGATTGGCTTAACGCAACCTTTAGTTTGAAGGCCGATCGAAACCGCAATGCCGTTTTCGGCTTTTCACATGGTGGTGCATTCGCATTGACGATGGCATCGAGACACAGTGACCAATACGGTGTGGTCATTGCATTTTCGACTGCCGGGGCGTTCGAAGAATATCAAATGAGGGAATACACAACAGGACCAACGCCAAGATTCTATCTATCAGCTGGTTCTAGAGAAAAGCCGTTGCTAAAAACGACACGGCGATTTGCCAAACATCTGGATCGATCTAAGGTAGACTGTGTCGTCACTGAGCGGCACGCCGGCCACGACTTTACGTATTGGGAAACAGAATTACCACTTGCATTGAAATGGGGATTCGCCGCGGATCATTGCGCAAAGAACAATGAGGAAATCGGGTAAGCCTGCCCACTGCCATTCATCCTCCCCACACCACCTAGAGTCTCACCCCTCCACCATCACCTTCGTCACGCCGGCCGCCATGGCGAAATCATCCTCGGTGACCAGCAGGTAACTCTGCTGTGCAATACGTGGCGAGTTGCCAAGCCAGGAGCAGACCACGTGCAGCGGGAACTCCCGTTGCAGTTCTGTTTGCCGGCTAGCCCGCATCGAGTGGAACAATCGTGGCCATGAAAGAGATTTTCGTGCTCGTGCTCGTGCTATTACTCGTACTCGTGCGAACGATTTCGATTACGATCACGAGCACCATCCGCTACGGCGGATTGAGCACGAGCACGATTTATTCATCCCATCGCTATATTGGCAGCCGCACGATACTGCGGTGCGGCGACCACATACTCGCTCTTATCGCCGAATATCTCGAACGCTTCGTCGAGGATCGGTCGCAGCTCCGGGAAGATCGGGCAACTACGAGTGCCACGACCTTCGTGATGCTCGACCTTCGGCTCTGGGATGCTCATGCGATTCATTTCCCAATCGATGTCTTCCCATCGTAGCGATAGCGTTTCCGAGGGCGTCCGAAGCCCACCGTAGCGACTCAGGCCCAAGATCACTTGCCAAACTGGATTTGCTTTCTTCATCAGTTTGTCGACCACTTCGCGCGGTACAAACTCATTGACTTTGACGGTACTTCGCTGCGTTCGAACCTTAGAAAAAGGGTTCTCGTCGATGATCTTCCAATCGACCGCATCGTGCATGAATTGCCTTGCGAACTGGATACGGTTGTGGATCGACGTCGTAGCCATCCCTCTGGCATAACTGCTTGATGCTACATCATTATTGGAGGGGAAAGCGCTTCAACCCCGTAATGAGATCGAAGTGCGGATCGGTTGTGAGGACGGAACAGTCGTTTCTAAGTGCGATAGCTGCGATTGCAAGGTCGGTCAGTGGTAAGCGGTGTCCGTTGGCAACAAGCTGCCGTCCCAGTTTGGCAGCTACTCGCCAGTCATCCCAGGTAGGTTCAAGGTCATGTAGGCCCTTCAATGAAGAAGCAACCCAATCGGCCTGCTCATCGCGACGAAATCCTTGCAAGATTTCGGCCAAGATCATCCCAGTGATTGCCGCACGATCGTCATCAAGCAAAGGATCGACAGTGATCCGTTCGGCGGACTGATTTCGGTTGAAGAAACCTACCCAAACACAAGTGTCAATCAGAACTAGATCACTTGGAGGAATCGTCATGGAGATCGCCAATCTCGGATTCTTCTAATTGGCGCCAATTATCGATCATTTCGACTTGACCAGAAAGTTGCTTGAGCCGCATTCGACGGGCGTAGCGAATGTAATCTCGCATCGCCACTCGGATAGCTTCCGTCGAATCACTCTGCTCGGTCAGATCACGTAACTCGGCTAATTCCTGTTCTGACAGTTCAATCGATGTGACCATGCCTACCTCATCCATTCATTCTCAGGGCTAGCTAAACTGGCACCCAATAGTCTCCTCGGCTCATTTCTGAGTCAAGTTGCATTCGTCGATTCCAGCCTAATTACGACAAAACAGGGGCCGGAGTGGATCATTTCAGGTACCTCTCGAACTCCTCAAAAACATCGGGAAAACACCCAAAAGTTCGGTTCCTGTCCTCTCCGCTAGTTTTCTGAAGCCCGTGCT
>CAYXFO010000558.1:0-2777 GCA_964464255.1 uncultured Pirellula sp. | reverse complement strand
GAACTATTCGACCTCGATTCGTGAACGAGAGTACCACCTCGGCATACGGGCTAAGCGTCCGTAAGACGGACTGGAAGTCCGTCTTCATACACCAACGGACGGACTGGAAGTCCGTCTTACAAAAACCTGGTTAGCAAATCGCATCCGATCGTTTGCCTCGATGCAATAGCTATAATGGGTCTATCCCCAGCATGGCAAGATGCCTGCTCCCCACCCCTTTTGGAGCGTCAAACGTGAATCAACACGCGAAATTGCTGCGCATGTGCACGTTGAGTGTCGCTTGGCTCTTGCCGGTGATTGCTCCTGCATTCGCTCAGGATACGCTCACCTATGAAACGCATGTTCGCCCCATCCTGACCGAGCACTGCATTGCGTGCCATGGACCGACGAAGCAACTGAGCAGCTTTCGGCTGGATCGAAAAAGTTCCGCGATGCTCGGGGGAGATTTTGGCGAGCCAGCGATTGTTCCCGGCAAATCAACCGATAGCCCCCTCTTCCAATACATCAGCGATCCCAAGCACAGCAACGCCATGCCACCCCCCGGCGAGGGACGCCGAAGCCTGAACGCCGAAGAAATAGAAACGATCCGTCAATGGATCGATCATGGAGCATCGTGGCAGGAAGAAGAAACCATCGCCGACGGCTTGGATCACTGGAGCTATCAGCCTCTTCGCCAACATTGGGATCACTCCAACATCGATGGCTTTCTCGAAGCCAACCGCCGCGATGCCGGTTTGAGCACTGCCGCACCCGCCTCTCCACACGCCATTGCGCGACGCATCAGTTTCGCCTTGACCGGTCTGCCTCCTGATCCAACTTCGGTGCATCGATTTGTTCAGGAATACTCACAGAATAATGATCAAGCGGTGGAGCGATTAGTCGATGACTTGCTCGCCTCACCTCATTACGGGGAGCGATGGGCACGCCACTGGCTCGATGTCGTTCGGTTCGCGGAAAGCGATGGCTTTGAGATGAATCATCAGCGGGTCAACGCGTGGCCCTATCGCGATTACGTTATCAACGCATTCAATCGCGACCTACCATATGACACCTTCATTCGCGAACAACTCGCGGGAGATCGTTGGGGGGTCGAGGCAGCGACCGGATTTCTGGTGGGAGGCCCTTGGGATCGAGTCAAATCTCCAGATCCTGTGTTGACCGCGAACCAGAGAGCAGACGAACTGCACGATATGGTCAGCACCACGAGCTCGACGTTTCTTGGATTGACCGTTGGCTGCGCCCGCTGTCATGCCCACAAATTTGATCCGATCTCGCAGCAGGATTATTACCGCATCAAGGGGTGTTTTTCCGGGGTCCAGCATGGGGAGCGGGCATTGTCGAGTACGAACGCCGACGCACAGCGAACGGAACTTGATGCATGCCTTGCAAAATCGAAAGAGATTCGCGAGCAATTGAGAAGTCTCGAGCCAATAGCCCAGCCGAACTCGTCCTCTGCGAATCGGTCGCCTGTATCTCATCGCGAGAATGTCGAGAACTTCGAACCGATTGTTGCTCGTTGGGTCAAATTTGAAGTGCTGGCCACCACCGGCGCCGAGCCGTGCATCGATGAGTTTGAGATTTTCTCGGTCGACGGTGACAATGTTGCGAGAGATGCGTCAGTGACATCTTCTGGGGACTTTGCGAACAATGCATTTCACCAACTCAAACATGTCCATGACGGTCGATACGGCAACGAACACTCATGGATTTCGAACGAACCCGGCAAAGGCAGGCTGGTCTTTGATCTGGGTAAGAGTGTGTCCGTCGAGAGCGTCTTGTGGAGTCGCGATCGAAGTCCAGAACCGCGTTATTCCGATCGAGTCGCCACTCAGTATGTTCTTTCGGTATCGAGCGATGGGGAATCTTGGACGGTCGTTGCCGACGCCTCGGATCGCCGGGATCGCAATTCAGCACCTGTCGCGGAATTGCCAAACGACTCCTTGCTTCGTCAGCTCAAAGAGATCGAACGAAAAATGCAGTCGCTACGCGAAGGGCCTCAGGTCTATGCTGGCAAGATGGCAACGCCGGAACCGGTCCATCGATTTCATCGTGGGGATCCCACATCGCCGAAGGAGATCATCGCACCGGGAGGCTTGGCATCCCTCGGAGCGTTCGAATTGCCGTTGGATAGCAGCGGATTGGATCGACGTGTGGCCTTGGCCGATTGGATTGCATCACCGGACAATCCACTCACCGCGCGCGTGATGGTCAATCGCTTGTGGCATTACCACTTCGGCACGGGGATCGTCGACACTCCGAGTGATTTTGGCAAAGGGGGCGGGGTTCCCTCGCACCCTGTACTTCTCGATTGGCTCGCGGCCCAATTCATCGAACACGGTTGGAGCATCAAGAAACTGCAGCGGATGATCTGCACCTCACAAGTCTATCGGCTCGATTCGCAAGGGGCTCAGGAAGCGAAATTGCGAGACGCAGGAAATCGTTTGCTTTGCTTTTTTCCGCCGAGGAGATTGGAGGCAGAACCCCTGCGCGACACCATCCTCAGCGTCTGTGGCGAACTCGATCTAAAAATGGGCGGGCCTGGATTCGATTTGTTCGAGCCGAACGAAAACTATGTTCGCGTTTACGAAACGAAGATGTTGTACGGTCCGACTGAATTTCGTCGTATGGTCTATCAACGCAAGCCTCGCGTTGAGTTGGATTTGATTTTCGGAACCTTCGATTGTCCCGACGCAGGACAGATCCAGCCCAAGAGGAATGTTTCCACCACGCCGCTCCAGGCGCTGAATCTACTGAACAGTCGATTCATGGTCGATCGC
>CAYXFO010000557.1:0-2777 GCA_964464255.1 uncultured Pirellula sp. | reverse complement strand
CACTTATACCAACCCGACGCGTGAGCAAGGGACACACTTATCACAACCCGACGCGTGAGCGAGGGACGCTGGAGGGAAGACCTTAAAAGCGACGTAACTTCATCCCTCACTTACGTTTCGGGTTGGGATAGACTCGAAACTCGCAAATTCAATGCCTTACGCTCAGCTGTAGTCGAGCTTCCATTCAGGGCTTGGCCACCCAATGCGCAATCAAGCTACCGTCCTTGAAGTTCCATACCCGCACCGATCCATCCAATCCTCCGGTCGCGAGTCGGGCGGTCGCTCCATCATAGGCAACGGACACAAGCCAATCTTCATGACCAGGCACCTTCATCCCGATCGCATTGTTGCTCAGATCGATTCGATACCAATGTTTGTCGCTGCAGGGAACAACAACCGATCCGTCGACCCGCACAAGTTTCGCGGGTTCGCCCCCGAGTGGTACCTCGGCGACTTTCTTGGCACCCTCGAGTTCCCAACGATGCAACTTACGATCCGAGCCCACGCTGACCCATTGAGCCCCATCGCCGATCGCCGCAATTCCACGTACGGCTGCGCCGTGGCCTGGATAACTTACCAACAGGTCTCCTGTTTCGGCGTCGTAAACTTTCGCCGACCGATCGCGACTGGCAGATCCCAATCGCTTTCCATCATCGCTGTAGGCGAGTTGTGTCACCCAGTCGGCATGACTGGAGATAACGCGTTTGAGTTGCATGGTCTCCAGATCGTACAATCGGATGGTGTTGTCCGCCAAAGCGATCGCCATCTCCTGTCGCCCAGGCCGTATCGCGCAATCCAGCACCACATCGTTGCTGCGAGCGAGCACCTGTTCGACTGCGCCACTCGCGCGATCGATCAATCGCAACTCTCCGATGGATCCGGGTGTTCCGCCAGCAACCGCTAAACGCTTTCCATCTTGTATCGATTGGATTGCATAGGCTCTCTGAGGTTGATTCTGCAAGCGTTGAACCAGTTCGCCGGTCAATGGATTCCATAACAGTGCTTCGTTGTATCCCGATGTGATCAACTGATTGCCATCAGCAGAAAATGCCATCGCGTTGACAGCGATCGCTCGCGAATAATGTTCCGGTGCCACCGACGTTTTTCGTGGAGGGATGACCAACCATAATGGATCTTTGGGAGCAATCCCTTCGAGACTTGCTCCTTCATCCATCCACTTGGCAATCAGATCGATCTGTTCGGCCGCTAGCGGTTCACTCTCGTCCGGCATCCGTACGCCTGGCTCGTGCGAGCGGAGTCGAGAGATCCACTCGCTCTCCACACTCTTTTGAGGAACCACCGGGGCAGTGCCACCTTCACCCGGTTTGATAAGCTCTTCCACCGTGTCTAACCGGTAGCCACCTTCAGCGCGTTTGGCTCCGTGGCAAGCTACGCAATGCTCTTGCAGGATCGGTGCAATCTGCTCACGAAACGAGACTTGGCCATGAAGCGGATTCACGCTCCAGCCCATAAGTACGAGGGTACAGAGCAGTAGGTCGATTCGCATCGTAGCCCGATGAACCATCGAAGCGGTGCGGCGCGAGCCGTCCGGTGAATCATGATTGATACCGAGATACCGAGCCGCATGCACTGCACCGCAACGATTTGCCTCGGTATGTAAGTCAGCGTCGTAATCAGTGTTGAAATAAGAACTCATCGGTATTGATTAAAACCCAGCAGATATCTTCCAGTCCCGACACGGGGTCGGGACGCGATTGGACGTGGCGGACAGTGTCTTGAATTTCCTCGAGGGTCGGCTGACGGCAAAGTGCTGCGAGATACAACTCTCGCAGGATCTCTTCGAGAGGTTTTCCGGCCGCGAGCGCTTTCCGAAAACGGTTGTTGGGAGCACGCAGCTTCTCGTGAATCGAGGATCCATTGAACAGCTCGATGGCCATGCCGAGATTCGATTCCTCGGTCCGCTCGCACGCACACACCGTGGAACGTTCCGGCTGACCAAACACTTTGAGGAAGTCGACCTTGGCCAGATCCGGTGCCGGAATCTGCGTGGCCTTGGTGCCCGGGGGCAAACTACCAAAGGTCTGGTCGGTTTGCAGCATCTGATTGATGGCATCCAACAACGATTCGGCTTTCAGGAGTCGCGGTTGCTGGTGAGAGAAATAGAGTGCGTCCTTTTCGTTCGACGGATGGGTCTCATACGATGATTGATACGTGCGGCTCTGGAGAATCGTACGAATCAGTTGCCGCCGGTCGAACTTCGATGCCACGAACGATTCAGTCAACGCGTCCAACAGCGGACGGTTGGTGGGAGGATTGGAATCGCGGAAGTCATCGATAGGATCGACAATGCCTCGCGCGAAGAGATGACTCCAAATGCGGTTGGCTTCGACCCTCGCCAGGAAAGGATTGGTCGAGTCGCTCAGCCATGCGACGAACGCTTCACGTCGATCGGCGGCGGCATCGATCGCCATTTCCCCAGCACCGGGCACCCAAGGCTTCATCGTGCGACCGGTCCTTGGCTGGACGACTTCGCCCGAGGATTGAGACCACACAAAGACTTCACCGGGACGTTCAGTCTTCTTTCTTTGAACGCGTTGAAAGAATGCGGAAAGCCCATAGTAGTTGTCCTGGGTCCAACGTTCGAACGGGTGGTTGTGACATTTCGCGCATTGCAACCGAGCCCCGAGGAAAACCTGCGAAATCGTCTCAACGCAATCGTTGGCGTCGGCGGCTGTCCGATAGAAGTTTGCTGGAGGGTTGGTGAACGTGCTGCCGCTCGATGCAATCAACTGCTTCACAAAGACATCGTATGGTAT
>CAYXFO010000556.1:0-2777 GCA_964464255.1 uncultured Pirellula sp. | reverse complement strand
CTCGATGTCCTGATCGTCGATGAGGCACAGCACGATTGCTGCAACTCGATGATGGCGATCCATGGCTTGATCAAGCCCAGGTTTATCCTCGGACTCTCCGCGACCCCGTTTCGCGCCGACCGATTGAAACTCTGCTTCGACAAAGTCATTCGGGATGCCGGGATTCACCAGCTGATTCAAGATGGTTACCTGTCGAAGTATCACCATTACACCCTGCCCAGTTTTCGTCCCGAGGAAGTCGCCAACGCCTATCTCCGCGACCAAGATCGCTGGGGCAAGAGCGTCATGTACTTCCACACGATCGATCAGTGCCGGCGAGCGGACAAGCAGCTCCGCAGTGCTGGTGTGAAAGTCGAAGTAGTGACCGGTAGCAGCGATCGCGAACGCCAACTCGAGGCCTTCGCGAACGGAGATATTCGGGTGCTGATCAACGCACAAGTCCTCGTCGAGGGGATGGACGAGCCCTCGATCCAGACCGTATTCGTTCGCCCAAGCGGATGCTCATCCACGATTCAAATGGCGGGCCGAGTCTTTCGCAAACACAGCGATTACTCGTTCAAACAAGTAGTTCAGTGCCAAGACACTCGCTGGCCGATGACGCGTACCGCCACCGCTGCAGCACAGTACGTAGCGAGCGATGGACAATGGCGATCCCTCGTTGCGCACGAAGGGCTGGTTTCCATCAGCCAACGGACGGTGCATGCGTTGGCGAATATCGAAGTCAATCTGCCAGCGTTTCTGGGTAAACCCAAGCGATCGCGGAATGAGAACATCCTTCCTCCGCCGATCATCACGGCGATGACGGAGCACAGTTCGGAGCGTCAATGAATTTTTTCAGTAGGTTTGTTTACTAAGGAGTTTGGGAATGAGATCAACGTTTGAGTATGGATTCTGCAATATCAATGAGATTCAAGTGACGGCCGAGCCCGATGGTCGACATGCCAAGTTACCCCGCAGGGTAACCGTGCAGGGACGACCTGTGGAAGCGACCAAACGCTTTTGGCAATCGCTTCATCGACGCTTCGGCTTCACCGAAAATATCTTCGCATGGTTCTCGCCGGTCGAGGTATTTGAACGCATCTCGAAAGTCTCCAGCAACGACAAAGTCCGTTGGTGCATCGAGCATGATTCGAAGGGAACGGAAAAACTTCTCGGGGTCAGCAACCCCGGACTGTCGATCGTGTGCCACGAGTCCTTGAGTCAATTGCTGAAGCAGCATGATGCGGAACAAGTCACTTACTCCGATGGAGTGGTCACCAGTCGGCACCTGATCCGCAACGCCGCCGAGTTCAAAATCGCTGGGGACGGGTTCGAGAATCGTTACCTGCTCGATACGCCGATCGATGGTTTTGGAAAGCCAGCGATTTACCTGTCCCTGCTGAGGCTCATGTGTTCGAATGGTGCGGTTGGGTATTCGCCGGCCTTTCGCAGCGAGTTGAGCTTGGGACGAGGGAAGAATCGCGGAGAGTTCGCGATCGAGCGGGCACTCGAGGGATTCAATAACGAGGAAGGGTTCGCTGCACTGCGCCAGCGGTTCGAGTCGGCGTCCAACAGTTGGGCATCGATGAACGAGGCCCAAACACTGTTTCGCCTGTTGGTCAAGTCGCATCACACCGGAGAGGTATCGTCCAAGTTGTTCGGCTCCGACGGCGCTTCGCTTCTCGGATCCAAGCCGGATATCCTGCGGTCATTTCGCCAAACGGTCGGCGATTTCGGCGAGATCTATGGGCTGGCCAACCCGGACTCGCTGAGCCAGAAGCGTCAGCGCACTCTCCCCGCCAAGTGCCGGGTTTACGAACTGCTCAATTTCGCCTCCGAGGTTGCGACCCATCACCTCAAGCCAGTAGGGCAGCGGAGAATTCAAGCGTTCATCGGCGATCTGGTGTCGCGGGAATACGACCTCGAGGGAACGTGCGACAAGTTCGGAGACTGGAAGGACTTCATGATCGGAGATCAATCGACGACCAAGACCCTCGCATCGTTGCACCGCAGGTAGCCCCCTTAGGGTTGCAGTAGGGCGATTCGTGGTTGGGAAAAGGTACTTAGTAAAGTCTCTGTACCTTAGCCAATTAAACAACTATTCAGAACTGGAGAGAAGACACATGAGAAATGATTTGACAGATGTAACGCTGGTGATCGATCGGAGCGGATCGATGGAATCCATTCGGACCGATGCCCAGGGCGGGATCAATGCCTTAGTCGGCGCACAGGCTAAGCAGCCTGGCGAGTGCCGGGTGACGTTGGTTCAGTTCGACTCCGAGTATGAGGTCGTTCACCAAGGGATCTCGGCCTCGGATTGGCCGGGATATTCGCTCGAGCCACGGGGCTCTACGGCACTGCTCGACGCAGTGGGCAAGGCGATCAACGAGACCGGAGCTCGCTTGGCAGCGATGCCCGAGTCGCAGCGCCCAGGGTTGGTTGTGTTTGTGATCTGTACCGATGGCCAGGAGAACTCGAGTCATCAGTTCACCCACGCCAAGGTGCGAGAGATGATTGAGTTTCAGAAAACGCAATACCAGTGGCAGTTCACGTTCCTGGCGGCCAATCCCGAGTCGTTTGCCGAAGCGGGGCGTATCGGCCTCAATCTCAATGAAGCCGTAATGCATGCCGCAGACAAGGTGCATTTCGCCCACGAGGCTTTGGCGTTCAAACTCGTTCGCATGCGAGAACAAGCATCGTCCGGCCAAACGATCCGCAACGAGTTCACCCCCGAAGAACGCAAACACATGGAGTAGCAGGCGAAAAATTCACTGAAATAGTTTCGCCCACTTCCGTAC
>CAYXFO010000555.1:0-2785 GCA_964464255.1 uncultured Pirellula sp. | reverse complement strand
TGCGGATGCAGGTGCAGCTGCGGATGGGGTCGAAGGAAATGCTCTTAGCACAGTCACAATCACCTACGGAGCGGGTGCGGCAAGTTCATCGTACAATGCGACCACAAACACGCTGAGCGTCAGCTTGACGCAGGCCGCTGGTGTTGCAACCGTTCAAAATGTTCGGGACGCGATCGATGCTGGCAACGTCTTTACGACGTCTAATGGTACGGTGGGTAACACGATCACCGGTAGTGGGACAGCGACCATGACGGGTGGACGCGATGCCGGCAGCGCAACAATTTCCGTTGTGTCTGACACTGCCGGTACGGCAGCCAACGGCGTAACCGTCACATTGACGGAAGACAACTCCATCACGAACAACACTGCGTCTGCATCGATTGTGGGTGGCAACATTCAAGTGCTTGTTCGCGGTACGGTTTCAAGATCGGCGATTGCATCAGCCATCAACGGGCTCGATGGCTACAGCGCTTCGATCACCGCTTCATCCGGCGATACGTCTTACATTGAAGCTCAGGATACACCTCCTGCAGCGTCCACGCTTGGAGGTGGTGTGGCTGCGGCTGGCGGTTTGACTCAGGATGTCGTGTTCCAGTTGTCTGGTAAGGCCGGTTCGGAAGTTATCAACCTGAAGGCAGGTTCTTCGGCAGCCAACTTGGCCGCTGCAGTGAACTTGGTTAAGGACTCCACGGGCGTCGAAGCAGCGGTCAGCTCAAACACTGTTGCTTTGACATCGACTCTCTTCGGATCAACCGCCTTCGTCAACCTCGAAGTGATTAACGAAGCAGTCGGTGGAACCATTACAGCGGAACTGGGTGGTGCGTCCAAGGGTCGTGACACCGGTTCGGATATCATCGCAACAGTCAACGGCCTCGCAGCCAAGGGTGATGGCAACATCCTGTCGATCAACACATCGACCCTGTCCTTCAGCACGAGTGTTGAAGCAGCCTACACCGGTGCATCGACCTTCAATATCTCTGGTGGCGGAGCATTGTTCCAACTGGGACCAAGCGTTGTGAGCGCTCAGCAAGCACGCTTGGGTATCGCTTCGGTCAACACCGCATCGCTCGGTGGCACCAACGGTCGTCTGTACCAGCTCGGTAGCGGTGAAACATTCAACCTGAAGGCTGACACTAAGGGTGCTGCCAAAGTCATCAATGAAGTGATTGAGAAGGTTGCGAGTCTTCGCGGTCGACTAGGTGCGTTCCAGCGAACGACGTTGGAGAGCAACTCTGTCTCCTTGAGCGATACGCTCTCCAACCTGACCGAAGCCGAGAGCTCGATCCGAGATGCGGACTTCGCGAAGGAAACTGCAGGTTTGACTCGGGCTCAGATCCTTGTTCAGTCCGGTACTGCGGTTCTCGGAATCGCCAACCAAAGCTCGCAAAGCGTTCTCGGATTGCTCCGATAATCGCTCACCACTCCGATATCCCGCAGGATTTCCAAGCAGGCGTCTCGAGGTCAACTCGGACGCCTGTTTTTGTTTGAGGATCAAGTTCTCCATTTCGTCCAGACGATAATCCAGGGATGGAAGACCGTTTGACAATCGCAACCCAACAGGTTTAGGGATTGCTAGCATGGGACGCATCCAATCGAGCACGGGCCTAGCAACAGGGATCGACATCGCCAAGACGGTCGACCAATTGATGTCCGTCTCGGCTCAGCCAAGAGTCCGTTTGGAGAATCGAGTCAAGGGCTTTCAGACTCAGCAGGTCGCCGTAAACGAACTCACGGCGATGGTCATCGCTGTGCAGCTTCAGGCGACGCGTTTGGGGAATGCGACCACTCTCGACAGCACGAAAGTGACGTCTAGCAAAAGCGATGTGTTATCCGCTACGGCTAGCGGCAATCCTGCGAGGGGAACGTATGTCTTGCAGTCGGTGCAAACGGCGCAGTCGTCAACGGCAACAAGCAATGCATTTTCCGGTCCAACGGACTCCCTCGAAACCGGTGACCTAGTCGTGCGTACGGGTGGCTTTGTCGACCGGCAGACGAGGCTCGACGAATTGCGTGGTGGAACTGGGGTCTCGAATGGCAGGATCCGGATTACCGATCGAGGTGGAGCTACCGCGAATGTCGATCTCCGGTTCGCAACCACCATCGATGATGTCGTCAAGACCATCAATACCTCAACGAATAGTCGAGTAACCGCAAAGGTGAGTGGCGATCGAATTGTCCTTACCGATACCACCGGGCAAACAACCAGCAACCTGATCGTTGAGGAACTCGGTGAAGGCCGGACCGCCGCTGATCTTGGTATATCCGGTATCAATGTCGCCTCGAACTCTGCGACGGGTGACGGTCTGATGTATCTGGGCAATTCCAGTCGATTGTCGACCCTGCGGGACCAGGCGGGTATCGCGTTCCGATCCGGGACAGACCTGTCAGTAACACTACGAGACGGCAGCACTCTTTCGGTCGATGCTAACAGCAGCAGTTCACCAACCACCGTCGGCCAATTGATCACCGCAATCAACGCGGTCGATTCCAGCAAACTGGAAGCACGAATCGCAACCAACGGAAAATCCATTGAATTGGTCGACAAGACTTCCGGCGGGACTACTTTTGCAGCTTCTGGAAATCTGGCAGATCAGTTGGGGCTCACCAGTGCAACGGCGGTTAGCGGAGTGCTGACGGGCGCGAGAGTCGTGAACAGTCTTGGGGGGCCGCTGCTTTCGTCGTTGAAAGGCGGTTCGGGTGTTGGCACCGCCAGTTCGATTTCGATCACGAATCGAGCGGGGGTCGCCACCTCGATCAATCTTGCGAGCAGCGACAGCCTCCGAGA
>CAYXFO010000554.1:0-2789 GCA_964464255.1 uncultured Pirellula sp. | reverse complement strand
AGCAGTTGCGGCGATCGATGCTGGAATCTCTGGAAGTCCGGAATTTGATGACGACAGGGCTCGAGCTGATCGGTGTGCAGCCTGACGAAGGCTCCGCCATCGCTATCGGCGCGACCTCCTCACCGACGGTACTCGAAGTGAGCCCTCGGGAGATGGTGCTTCGATTCAGCGACGGAGCCGAGATTGATTCCAAGACGCTGAGTGGAATCCAGATAAAGAGATCTGGGGCAGACGGAATATTGAGCACTGCGTATCTGACCACGGATCTGGGAACCAATGCAGCAGCGGTAATTGACTTCAGTGCATCTCTGCCCGGGCAGCAGGGGAATGGCACCGAGATTCGGTTCGTTAAATCTTCGCGTACGAGCGGCGTGGCCGGAAAGCCGTTAACTCATCCGATCATCACAGTTCAGGGGCAACGGATCACGATCGATGTCAACACCGCGCCCGGTTTGAAAACAACTGCAGGCGATTTGGTGCGTGCGATGAGGGACGATGCAGCGGCAAGCCGTCTTGTGGTGACGACATTGCTGCGCGGAAGCGAATTTGCGGTTGTGGCCGATACCGTTCCCGTGAATCAATCCTTGTTGTTGATCGGAGCTGATTCGGCGCGGTCTTCTACGAATTTCAATTCTGGTAACGCAGGACTTCAAGTCGAGTTCCTGTCCGTCAATACAGCGAGCACCGGATCGGGAATTCAAATTCAGTTTTCGTCCCGAAGCTTCGATGTTCCGGGTCCTCCCAATGTGTTGGTCGACGGCCAAACGATTCTCGTTGAACTCAACAGCAACCCACGGGCGTTGACGACCGTACAGGAAGTGCTCGATGCGATCAATGGCTCGCGCGAAGCGAGCGCGTTGGTTATTGGAAGATTGGTTAGCGGTTCGTCGTCGATACGAATCGGCGGTAATGCTACGACTTATTCGCCTCTGATTCTGGTCGGTGGGGATGACCAGTTGGTCACCCCGGCTTACGTCGGACTGGGTGATTCGCGTCGAGAGATAGTGATTCGATTCGGTGAAACGCTGCCGGATGATTCCTACGTGATTGACATTTTCGGCCAAGGCCAATTCGCATTGCGAGATATCAATGGCGTCGCATTCAACGGCGGTGTCTCTCGAAGCGTTCGATTCGACTTGGACTTGGGCCCAACGGTTCAGGCCGTTGTTCCGCAACCCGTCGTTGTAACGGGGGGTACGCGTGAGCAATTGCGAAACATCATCCATGTTTACTTTAATGGCGACAAGCTGAACGCAGTGGAAGCGATCAAGCCGATCTATTACCAGTTGGTCTACACTGCAGACACGCTCTACGGAGGTGACGACGTCTCCATCAATCCGATTTCAGTGAATTATGATGCGAGCTTGAATCGCGCCTCGTTGGCATTCTCGCGAAACCTGGACGAATTGGTCAATCCCGCCAATCCAGGTGCTGGGGTGTTGCCCCTCTCCGCATTGCGACTGCGGATTGGGAACGATCAATCAGGGGTGAACACGTCTGTGACCTCAGTCGACCTGACGAGGAGCGATGCAGGAGATCGCTTTGACTCTGCCTATGATCTCGGTGGAGCTTGGCTTTCAGGCTCCGGGGCGAAAGCTGCCGTGATTTCTGCAGACATCAAGAACACAACTCCTTACGTTTTGGACTTTCCTGGAGCGAACAACGAAGCCGGTAATCGCAACAGCCGATACCAGCAACACGTAACACGCGTGGATAACGAAGGTATTGAGACGATCTACTACAACTTTGCCAGTTCGCTCGGCAACGCCAATTCAAGCGTTCAGTTGAACGCGATATCCGAGACGCAGAAAGTCATGGTTCGCCAAGTAGTTTCCCTGTACGAACGCTACTTGGGCGCGAGGTTCGTGGAAAGCGATAACCAAGGCTTCACAATCGCTGTGGGAGATATGCAGGCGATTGATCCCGCGACAGCTTTGACACCTGTGGAGGCCAATCGACCTGGGTTCTTGACGTTCGCTGCGGGTCCCCTGTTATCGAACGCGAGCCAGTCGGCAGTGATCATCGATAGCCAGGACTTCAACAACGCGAGTGACAATCTGTTTGGAACCGAGTTGTTCCGTTCGTTTATGAGAGGCATTGGGGTTCTCCTCGGATTGGGTAACGCCGATGAGTTGCCTCAGTCCACCATACAGAACAACAACCCGATCCCTCCGACCGATCCTAGCATTGAAAATGTTTTTCCTGGCAATGCCGATATCATTCACGGTCAATACTTGTTCCGCCCAGAGAGCCGTGATATCGATATGTATCGATTCACGATTTCCAAGGATGATCAGAACCAACGCAACGGCGGCAAACTATCGATCCAGGTTGCGGCCGAACGACAAGCGGACTCTAGTCTCTTGGACGCTGCGTTGCGTTTGTACCGCAATGAGGGTACAAGCGCATCACCTCGTTGGGTCGAGTTGGCTGCGAATGATGACTATTTCAGCAAGGATCCAAGGATCGATTTGGATTTCGTCACCCCGGGTGAGTACGCGATCGGCGTAAGTGCCAAGGGGAATAGCGCCTACGATCCATCCATTGCGGATTCCGGGCTGGGTGGACGCTCCGAGGGTAAGTATCAGCTTCGCGTAGATTTTCGTCCGCTTGCGAATTCGACGCTTGTGGATGCTCGAGGTAAAGCAACCCAATTGGATGGGGACGGCGATGGTCGTCCGGGGGGTGTTTTCAATTATTGGTTTGTTCCGACACGACCCGATCGATCTATCATCGCAGGTACCGCAATCACATTGTGGGTGGATAAAACGGCCGCCTCGGCGGGAACG
>CAYXFO010000553.1:0-2789 GCA_964464255.1 uncultured Pirellula sp. | reverse complement strand
CGTGGATATGGAAACGCGTGTGCAGTAGTCCGGTAGCCGTGCCTGCGAGCATGCCTGCTGCAAATCCACCAAATGTCGCAACCAGTGGATTCCAACCTGCCACGAGCATCGCAGTCGAAACCGCACCGCCGAGAGCAAACGAGCCATCAGCAGTGATGTCGGGAAAGTGGAAGATACGAAAGCTGATGTATACCCCTAGCGCTAAGAGCGCAAAGACCAAGCCTAAGTTCAGGGCGCTGATCAGCAACAGCATCTAACGAACCGTCCTTTCAAGTACAAATCGAGTCCAAGCTCCATCATTCTGTTTCATCAACCATCCGCCCAAACCAGCACGCTCCTCGCATCAGTTCTGTCTGACCAACACCCTCAATCGGTCGGTCGTCGGCAAGCAAATGCAGGACGCTCTTGGGAGTATCCATTTTGAAAAGATCATGGATCGTTTCCCGCATCGGAAGCAAGCCTTTGGCCAGTGGGCGATAAGGAAATACTGCCGCATGGAAATGCCCTTCAATTGCACTGCCATCGCACAGCGGACGCAAAAAAACTTTTGCTCTATCTGCGGGTGATTTGCAGGCCACACCGACAATCAGCGCGAGCATCCTATCCTCGTTTTGTTCGCTGGTGAACGACAGCCAGTTTCGAATGGCGGGAAATTGCCACGGAGATTGCCCATCCGCTCGGGTGGGAGACTGGATCAAGGAGGCCCCGACTACCGAAGCGGCTTCGACCACGAGAGCAAAACATCCGAACCCGCACTCAAATTGATCTAACACCCCTGTGATGAAATCCGAGAAACGTACCGATCCGCGTTCGCTCCTTCCCGCTTCCAATCGGATCAAATGGGAGAAATCTCCTCGTCCACTGATGCCATACAAAAGCTGCATCTCTGGAAGCATATCCCCGCGAGACAACTGATAGTCGGGAACACGACTTCCATCTGTTGGCAATTCGATCGCGACCCCAGCAACCCCGAGACATTCGCCGAAACGGCTTCCGAAAGACCCTAGTCCTAAACAGAATCGATCGAGTTCGAAGGAAAGGCGAACAGCGTCTTTCGCATCCAGCTTTCCTGCCTCGAGTAGCTCTGGCTGGCCAATCCACTCGTAGGTCAGTGGCTTGCCCTTGGCAAGCGGGTAGGATTCGAATTGAAAACCTTCTAAATCCAACGTCTTTCCGATGCCAGACCGGGTTACCGCAGAACCAGAGGCAGATTGCCCGAGCAGCATTTCCTCGAGCTTCATCAATCGCAAAATCGATCGAACGTCATCGACGGGATTGCATACGCTCAGATGCCCTTTTACCTCCGCTAATCGCTTTCGGTATTTAAGCAGAACCCCGATACCCGCAGAGCTCATGTAATGAACTTTCCCGAGATCCACCTCAATCTGGTGTTCACCACTTTGAATCGCCGATTCGATGGATGATCCAACGTATTCGGACCAACTGGCATCAAATCTCCCATCGAGGAGGAGTATGAGTTTTTCGCCAACGCGCTGGGAAACTATTTGCATGTTCTTTGCTGGCGTGGCCTACGGACCAATATCTGGGCCTGGACGAACGTCATTTTTTTGGCGGGATCAGATAAGGTGGGATTTTATTTTCCGTTGCCGTGATCCAGCCGTCTGCTCGTTCTCGAATCGATGGGGTCAGTACCCATCGTTCTTTGAGTTTGGGTAAGACAGTCTCGTTGAATAAGAGAATCTCCGCAGTTTGGTTTTCCACGGGAATACTTGCAGGACTCTTCCCTTCGAGCACATCGGCTGCCATATCTCCCAAGGTCCTGCCGATGGTCACATAATCAGCCCCCAAATCGAGCGTGCCACCTTGAAGAACATTCGAGGGCAGGGAACTGAAAACCGGGATTCCGGAATTGGTCGCAGCACGAATAATCACCGAGCTTGCCGACGAGACGGTAATATCGCCGCTGATCCAAACAGCATCAACACCTCGCGATATCACTGAATTGATCGCTTCCTGAACGGCCGCGGAATTTTCGACGCTCCCCTCGATCAATTCGAGCTTCATCGATGGACATAATTCTCGGGCTAGTTTGGTCTGCGCGAATGAATTCGACTCCGCAGGATTCCACACCAAGCCGATTCTCTTGGTCTCTGCTCGCATCTCCAGTATTCGACGGAAAAGTGACTCGACCGGTTGCATGCTGCCGAACCCCGTCATGTACGGGGGATGCTTGCTATGATCCTCTCGATCGATCCCTATCCCAGCCGCATAGGGATCTGTTACAAGTCCGAACACATGGGGGACTTGATTTGCCGATTTGTTTGCGTTTGCAACGGTTTGCAGGGAGGGAGTACTCAGGGTGATGAGCAGATCGTAAGATCCCGAGACCACATCCTTGGCAATCGCGTTGGCAGTTCCAATGTCCCCTTCGGCGTTGAAGACCTTGAAGGTCAGCTTTTCCGACTCTGTAAATCCACGCTTCGCGAGTTGTTCGAGCAGTCCTAACCGTCCATCATCGAGCGCCTTGATCGATGCGTGCTGAATAATCGCAATGCGTTTCATCGACGACGCGGATTTTTTTCCCGTCGGATTACGCGACTGCAAATCGAGTACAAGCAGAACCGCACCTGCGGCAACCAGCAGTCCAAGTCCCAGACTCAGTCGCCTCAGGCCGTCTAAAAAAACTTGCAGCATGGTTCAACTCGCGATGGTAGGACTCAGCGGGAGTCCTGAAGAGAATGCAGTCGTTCGGGCTCGAAGTATATAAGATCATAACCGTGCCGGGAAGTTCGGGTTCCATGACGAGCGAGCGATACTGGATGAGTTCG
>CAYXFO010000552.1:2315-2802 GCA_964464255.1 uncultured Pirellula sp. | reverse complement strand
GTTATTACGTCTCGGTGGTATCGCCATCCCGCGAATCCCTTCGTCAAAAACGAGATGCGATCCAGCGCGATCTGGCAGGTCTCAAGCCTATGACGACTGTGCCTGTCATGCGGGACTTGCCCAAAGAAAAGCAACGGCAAACCAAGATTCAATTGCGAGGGAATTACCGAGTCACAGGCGATACGGTCTCGCCGAATATTCCCGAGATCTTTCGATCGCACGGTGATTCGATCCCTGAGAATCTATCCCGATTCGAGTTCGCCCAGTGGTTGGTCTCGAACCGCAACCCTCTCACCGCCCGTGTTATTGCGAATCGAACGTGGGAGTACATGTTCGGTGTCGGTATCGTGCGATCGAGCGAAGAGTTTGGCTCGCAAGGGGATTTGCCGGTGAATGCGCCCCTGCTGGATTACTTGGCGATCGATCTCATGCGAAATGGTTGGGATATGAAGCGATTTCTACGATCGATCGTCCTGTCGGAAGCTTA
>CAYXFO010000552.1:1666-2305 GCA_964464255.1 uncultured Pirellula sp. | reverse complement strand
GTCAGAAGCATACCAACAGAGCTCGAGCGTGGATCGCAAACGCTTTGAAGAAGATCCTGAGAACCTGTACGTATCTCGCGGTCCCCGATTCCGCGTTGCAGCCGAACAAGTGCGTGACATGGCCCTTTCAGCCGCCGGTTTGTTGTCGCATCGTTTCTATGGTCCTCCCACCCGTCCGCCGCAGCCATCGATGGGTCTGAGCGCTGCGTTTGGGTCCAGGACCGACTGGGATGCCAGCAAAGGAGAGGACCGTTATCGCCGCGCGATCTACACTCAGTGGCGACGCTCGAATCCTTATCCATCGATGGCGACCTTCGATGCTCCCAACCGCGAGGTTTGTGTGCTCAAGCGAGATCGGACCAATACGCCTCTCCAAGCTTTGGTCACTCTCAACGATCCGGTCTACATCGAAGCGGCGCAAGGACTCGCTCGCCGCATCGTGATTCATGAATTGCCCCATGCATCGGATGATCAGCGGATCGAACGGGTCTTTCAGCATGCGATTACGAGAAAGCCGAGCGCTAAGGAGACTGCGGCTCTGATGCGATTGCTCCAAGAGTCTCGCACCGAGTACGCTTCGAAAGCTGAACTTGCAAAACAACTCGCAAGCGATCCGATCGGACCCTTGCCACCCAACGC
>CAYXFO010000552.1:1156-1656 GCA_964464255.1 uncultured Pirellula sp. | reverse complement strand
GCATGGACAACGCTGTGCAACGTGATCCTGAACTTAGACGAATTCCTGATGACTCCCTAGAACTCGTGTGATGACGAGGAGAAATCGACATGGAACGACCAGTGCATGATTTTTTGGCCCAGCGAACGCGCCGATATTTTCTCGGGACCGCAGGGATGGGTTTGGGGGCGTTGGCGCTGACGCAACTGACAGGAACGGCGAACGACTCTATCACCAAGAACCCGCTCGCTCCGCGCGCATCTCATTTTCCTGCCAAAGCCAAGCGAGTGATCTACTTGCACATGACCGGCTCGCCACCGAACCTCGATCTGTTCGATTACAAGCCCAAGCTCATTGAACTCGATGGCCAAGATGCGCCCGACTCCGTGATCAAGGGACGGGAGTTTGCGTTTACGACCGGCGTGCCAAAACTGCTCGGCACACGGCACAAGTTCGAGCCTTCGGGCCAATGCGGGATGCTTCTCTCGGATTGCTTGCCCAACCTCCAGCAAGTCGCCGAC
>CAYXFO010000552.1:0-1146 GCA_964464255.1 uncultured Pirellula sp. | reverse complement strand
GTGTTGTCCACAGCATGCACACCGAACAATTCAACCATGCTCCAGCGGAACTTCTCATCTATACCGGTTCACCTCGAAGCGGTCGCCCATCGTTCGGATCTTGGTTGACCTACGGTCTCGGAAGCGAAAACGAAAACCTTCCGGCCTTCGTCGTCTTGATCAGCAGCGGTGTTCAGCCCAACGGTGGCAAGAATTCGTTCGGCAGTGGTTTTCTGCCAAGCGTCTATCAAGGAGTGCAATGCCGATCCCAAGGAGAACCGGTCCTGTATGTTTCGGATCCTCCCGGTATGGATCGAGCGGTGCGACGCAAGAGTCTCGATACGCTCGGTGAATTGAACGCTCTTCAGGCCGAGAGCTTCGGACATCCCGAAACGATGACTCGAATCGCGCAGTACGAACTTGCTTATCGAATGCAGACGAGCGTTCCCGAAGTGATGGACATCTCACGCGAAAGCCAAGAGACCCTCGATGCCTACGGCGCCAAAGCGGGTGGATCGAGTCTTGCGAACAATTGCCTTCTTGCACGGCGTTTGGTCGAAGCGGGTGTGCGATACGTGCAACTCTTCGACTGGGGCTGGGATTTCCACGGTACCGGACCAGGCGAAGATATCCGCGATGGACTGACCAACAAGTGCGCGACGATGGACAAACCGGTTGCCGCCCTGATCAAGGACCTGAAGCAACGGGGATTGCTCGACGAGACGCTGATCATTTGGGGGGGCGAGTTCGGACGCACTCCGTTCCGCGAAGGACGCACTGCTACGGGTGCTCAATTAGGCCGCGACCACTATCCCGATTGCTTCACCATGTGGATGGCCGGTGGCGGGGCGAAAGGCGGAACCGAGTATGGGCAAACCGACGAACTCGGTTTCTCGATCGCGGAAAATCCTGTGCATATTCACGACCTCCAGGCGACCTGGATGCACTTGCTCGGTTTCGATCACACGCGGTTGACCTATCGATTCCAAGGACGCGATTACCGTCTGACCGACGTCCATGGAAATGTCGTGAAGGCACTCCTTGCATAAAAATTCTGGAAAATTTGTTGAGGATCGAATGTTGCACCTTTTGAGTCGAACCTGCCGACTAGTCGTTGTATGCAGCGCTATTGTGTCGATCAGTTCCATGCAAGCAACCGCACAAGAT
>CAYXFO010000551.1:0-2806 GCA_964464255.1 uncultured Pirellula sp. | reverse complement strand
TTCTTGGACAATTGGGAGGAAACCGAACTCGGTAAATTCGCTGCCGACGAACAACTCGAAAACTTTTGGAACAGCCAGCAGGCAACGATCAAGAAACGGTTTTCCGAGTTGGGGTGGGAAGTCAGTGTCCAATTCGAGGATTTGACCAGGATCTGTTCTGGGCAGGCCGCGATCGGCTGGGTCTCTCGCACATCGGTTGCTGAGAAACCGTTCTCGCTCGGTGTTGTTATCGACATCCGAGGCAAGGACTCCGAGGTCGATGAATTGCTTGCTCGCATCGAAAAAGAGATGGGAGAGCTCAAGGCGAAGTCGAGTGATATTCCCTTGGGGGAATTGCAGGTCCGCCATTACACGCTCCCAAAGGGGAATGCTGACAAGCGAGTTCGTGAGTCCTTCTATGTGGTTTCGGACGGCCAGTTGTTCGCGGCGGACGATTTGATCACCATCGAGGAATTCGTTAAGGCGCAGAAGGTACTGCCGGATCAGTCCTTATCGAATTCGTCTCTTTACAAGAGGGTCCACGAACGCATTGTCCGCGACAACCATGAAGCTGAGTTGGAATATTTCGTGCGTCCATTAGGATTCGCGAGGCTGCTGCGAACCGTATCTGGGAAAAGCCCTCGCGGTCAGATAGACATGATCAAACTGCTCAGCGAGCAGGGTTTTGAAACATTGCTATGCGCTGCAGGATCGGTGCAGTTCAACAAAGAAGATCTGGACATGCACCATCAGGGATTCATCCTGCGAGAAGAGGAGGTTCCTGAGTCGGTTCAAATCCTCGACTTCCCAAACCAGGAAGCGCTGACACCTCCTCGTTGGATTGATCCCAAGTCCGCAAGTGTGCTCGGGGTTTCGTGGAACTTCAGCGAAGCTTTTCCCAAGTTCAAGGGGCTTGTGGATGCCTACATCGGAGAAGAGCAATTCGATGAGATTCTACAAGGGATGAAGGAGGATCCCAACGGTCCTCAAATCGACATCAAAGAAGAGATCCTTCCCTACGTTGGAACTCAATTCTTTGCGGTGACTGAGATCATTCCACCGATCACTCCCGAAAGCAAGCGGTCGCTGATATGCGTCAAGTTGAACGACCCAGACAATAAGCTGACGGGTGTTTTGGACCGATTTTCCAAGACCGAGCCGGGCTCGAGTATCGAAGATGTGGGCGATTATCGGATCTGGAAATTCGACACCGAGGAAGTGAAGGAAGATGTACTCGATTTCGATGCAGGCCCAGGCTCCAAGGGTGGGAAAAAGGCTGCTGAAGAAGAGCAACCACTTCTGAAGCAGTGGGCTGTGACCCTGATCGATGGGTGGTTCGTCTTCGCTTCCAATCCCGAGAGTCTCACCGAGGTGATCGAGCGAGCAGGCCAATCGGAGTTGGACGGGGTTTTTGAGGAACTTCCGGAGGTTCAAGCGGTCCGAGCCATGCAGAAGAAACTTCTCGACGGTGCGGAAATGAGTTTCTCAGAAGTCGACCTGTCAGACCGATCCTTTGAAATGCAGTACGAGTTATTTCGACAAAACATTCTTCCACAATCTCGATCACTACTGGCATTGATCGCGGAACGATTGCTGAAGACCGACAAGGCCAAGCAGCAGAAACTGCAGGGGGGGAATCTGCCACCGTTCGAGGCTGTCAAGCACTTCTTCACTCCTGCGGGGATGGTTGTGCGGACAGAAAAAGATGGTTGGGGATTCGATGGCTTTATTCTTGGGAAGAAGCACGTTCCTGAACCGAGCAGCGAAACAAACGAATAAACCGCTCTTTTGATCGAGCTACATGATGTATCGCGCATGGATCGTATGCTTAGCACCGATGTGGCTGTTTGCTTCTCTCATCTATCGCGATGCATTAGGACAGGCGGGCTCTCGTGACGACAGCGATTCGAGCATCAACGCTTCTTCGCGGATCGATGCATCGATGCTCGCGGGTCATATGCAATTCTTGGCCGATGATTTGCTTGAGGGGCGAGGGCCCGGATCTACCGGAGATGCGATTGCCCAACTTTACATCGAAACGCAATTCAAAATTCACGGCCTCCAACCAATCCCTGGCACGCAGTCCTATCGGCAGAGCGTACCCATGATCGGTATCACCAGTCGCCCGGCGTTGGCTTGGAAGTTTCAGTCCCAGCAATCCCCATCGACCGAATTGGTATTGGATTATTTCGAAGACTATATCGCTGTAGCAGGCAAACCGGAAAGCAACATTGCGATCCAGGACCGGGAGTTGGTTTTTGTCGGTTACGGCATCCAAGCTCCCGAATATGGGTGGGATGATTTCAAGGGTGAGGATCTGCGGGGCAAGATTTTGGTCATGATGAACAATGACCCAGAACGTGACCCAGAACTTTTTGCAGGATCCCGCCGACTCTATTACGGACGATGGGATTACAAGTACGAGAGCGCGGCCCGGCAAGGGGCAACTGGCGCAATCATCATCCATACGACTCCATCGGCGGGATATCCGTTCACCGTCATTCAAACATCTTGGACTGGCGAGGAGTTTGAACTTCGTGATTCGACCGGCCCTCGCATCGATATGAAGGCATGGATGACCGAAGATGCAGCCCGCTCCGTATTTGAACTGGCAGGTCAAGATCTTGATGCATTGCGAGAGTCTGCCGAAAGCCGTTCATTTCGTCCCGTTCCCCTCGGACTGCAACTGACCACGGAGATCACAGCTCAGGCGAGAGAACGGGACACAGCCAACATTCTTGGCTTCCTGCCAGGGGCCGACCCCGATCTGGCCGATGACATGAGAGTTCGCACGGGTTCGAGCCGATATATACCCGCTTGGTCTGAC
>CAYXFO010000550.1:0-2823 GCA_964464255.1 uncultured Pirellula sp. | reverse complement strand
GCAGCGATGCGACCTCCGACAATCAGCAAACGACCTATCCTGTCGCTCTGCTGCGTGGGGTCGAGAATGCGGCCTCCTTCAATCAACCAGGAATCATCGTCGGAATCGTGAGTCATCCCCACCTCAATGCAGTAATTCGCGTCGAACCATGAAGCTTAAGGAGGCTCCACCAAAAGTCGGCTCACCTAAACCGCGAAAACGATAGCATAAACTCGTTGAGTGGGCGATACGGGTCTCACTCGGACTTTGTTTGCCGAGAGGAGGAATGGGGTACGAGGCAGTGGTTCGTCAGGTTTCGATGTAATCCCAACCCGAATCGTAAGTGAGGGATGGATTTACGTCGCTCGCGACGTTTTCCTTCGTGCGTCCCTCGCTCACGCTTCGGGTTCTGATAATACCTGGCGAAACATTGACTGCTAGCAATTTCAGCCATCAAAATCGCAACTTAAAAACTCACGCGTCGGGGGTTTAGATCGGATGCTCGGTCATCTCTAGTCGAGTTGCTGACAGTTCCTTGTATCACCCGTAATTTTATGCATGTAGTGGTGTTCCTTCTCACGCATTTGCCGCGATAGTGCGGGGGAACAGTCGTCGAGGCCGACGATATGGAGCATTCCATGGATGACGTAAAGTAGTAGTTCCAATGCAGGATCCCATTGATTCTCTGATGCGACACGCTGGGCTGTTTGCCAGCTAACGATTACCTCACCTTCGAGATAGGGGGCGTCGTCTTGGCCTGCATCCTCGTCGGTGAGGTCGAAGCTGCTGACATCGGTCGGGTAGTCGTGGTTGAGGTACTGGTGATTGATTTCGTGGATGGCCTGATCATCCACAATCGCGACAGAGACCTGTCCGGACCCCCAATGGAAATCGCCAGCGATGGAATTGATGGCTTGGGTGATTTGTTCTCTTAGCGATCGAGTCACATGGTCGGATTCGGTGATCAACACTTCGATAGTCATTGGAGATTTAGAGGGTTTGGGTAGATCTGAACTGTTCGATAGATTACCAAGAATTGGTGTACTTTTCAGGTTGGGGATTCCCTGCGGGGCTACGATTAATGCTCACTGTAGGAATCCTCGCGAAGCGCGTCAAAATTGGCAAAAACCTTTCGATTCGGGCGTTCGGTTGCCGAAACATACAGTTGTATTCGCAGACCAAGGGTTTTCGGTCGGGTATGAAAGTTCGCATCGACGAGATCGCGTTCTCGTTCATGATCGTCCAAGTCTCTTGAGAATGCAGGTGCCGAGGTTCAGACTCATTGGCTCCAAAGCGCCGTTGTTCCCGCAAAACATACCGTAGGAGGATATCCATGCGACGATTCTTTTTGGGCATGGCGATTGCCTCGCTGACCGCCGGTGCTCCTTTGACGGCATTTGGTGGAGATCGCGAGATTGCTGATGCCATCATCAATGCAGTCAAAAAGTCTCAGGTGAGCCTGAGTGGACTTGAAGTGGATTTGACCGTCGAGAATGGCAATGTGGTCATTACTGGTAACGCCGCTTCTCAAGCACAATTAGATACAGTTCTGATCGCTGCTCGAGCAGCAGACGGCGTGAAGTCTGTGGAGAACAAGGCCACGGCTGCAGTTCAGACAGCACCAACCCTCACTCCTCCGACCAACGTCGTCCCTGCTTCGGCTAATGAGCCGACCCTTTTGGTTGGTGAAACTGAGCCTGTCGTTTCGAGCGATGCTGACATCACCTCAGAGATTCTTGGCCAACTTGGGCAAGCCAAACGTGGGGGCCAATTACGAAATTTCGATATTAACGTCTCCACCGTCGATGGTGAAGTGACAGTACGGGGAAGCGTTGCAAGCAAGCAACAGAAGGATCTTGTACTTGGTACGGCTCAACAGGCGGTTGGGGTACGTCGCGTTGTGGATGATCTGAACGTAGTCGCAGTTCGGACCGTATCCAACGAGGCTCCTGGTAATCTAGTTCAACCCCCGATTGTACCGATTGTTCCTTCACCCGCTTCGGTGAATGCACCGCGAGCTTTCGCGGCTAGCACGATCAATAATGCTCCAGTTCAGGTTGCTCCCATCCAAGTGGCACCCGTGCAGAGTGCTCCGGTCGCCGCTGGCGTTGTAGCTCCGCAAGCCCCTGTGCCGATGAATGCTGGACCATCTTACGGTGGAGGTGTTCCTCGTCATGACAGCCCATACATGCCAGGATACGCGTGGCCAAGCTACGCTGCATATCCGAACTATGCTGCTGTGACGTATCCCAAGCAGTACAGTGCCTCGGCTTGGCCGTATATCGGCCCATTTTATCCCTATCCTCAGGTACCACTGGGTTGGAGACGTGTCTCTTTGGAATGGGATGACGGATTATGGTACCTGGACTTCACACACAAATAATGTGTCGTGGATGGCAGTAATCAAGCAGATCAAGCCTTGGATAATCTCCGAGGCTTTTTTTGCCTTACAACTCTGTTCACTCTTTATTGCGTTCATTGCGTTTATTGCAACGAGTTATCGCCCTTTGACTTCGCAACTCAATCCACCGGACGCTGGAACATACGCGACGCGTGTGTAGTCCATCACCATGCGATGGCTACTGAATCGCCACGCGAGGGTGCTGATGCTGCTCATCATCATCTTGATCCAGCCTCGGGGAAGGCCATCGCGATCGCGGTCGTAGAAGGTGGGTATGACTCTTTGCTCGAGGGTTTCGTAGAGATACTGCGCATCCCTTCGATCGGTGATGCGGTCATCGGCATGGCTCGTACCCTTGCCGATGGCAAAACCATTGGTGCCGTCAAAAGCTTCAGCCCACCAACCGTCGAGAATACTGCAATTCAAGCCACCGTTGAGAACCG
>CAYXFO010000549.1:0-2832 GCA_964464255.1 uncultured Pirellula sp. | reverse complement strand
GAACGACATCTTTCAGCAAAGTAGCATGCACTTCGAACGGGGGCGAATTCGGCGGTACGACGATGTTGGGACCGGGAGGTCCTGTGGGTTGCGTCCCGAACGACCTTGCCCACAAACTCACTTCGTTTTCTGTCCAGTTCCAGGGCGACCCGACCACGCGCACGGAAACTGGAAAAGTCTCTTCACCCTCGATGCCGATAATGCGGTACCAACGATGAACTTGACGCCGTGCGAAGGGCGCTTGAGGTGACAAGTTCTGTGGCGGAAGGTCTTCTTGGGTCCACCGTGACAGCATCAACCAGTCGCCGATTTTGACCCTTGGATTGACGAACTGGCTTCCTTGAAGTGTTAGATTGAAGGTTCCCGAAGTCAAGGCTTCCGCGTTGATGTCCGACACGCGAAGGATCCGCTCGCTAGTGGGAAGATTCTGTGCCGCGGCGGACATGTTTGCGTTGATGTCTCGAACATCTCGTTTGGAGAAAACAATGATCGAGGCGTCATAGAGCGTGGGGATTCTCACCGGTTGGTTGGATGCCCGCACATTCTGAGTGTAGTTCTCTTCGGTAACGCTTACCGGTTGCAGCGGAGTGCTCACCGAAGGTGTCAACGTCATTATCCACGACGGAGTATCCGGGGCGACAGGACTACCTAGCAACGCGCTTCCCGATGCCGGAGGCGAAGGATACATCGCCTTGAGCGGACCGAGTGCTTTGTTTGCCGATGGACTGATTTGAACAACATCGCCACCCTCGAGCGTTGCGAGTCTCGATGCTGCAGGTCGGGGTAGACATGCAAGTGCAGGCCCCGGTGCTTGCTGAGTACCGGGTACTACTTGAATGGATGGATTCCACGCAGAGACTCGCACCAACCGCGGAACGGAATCCGGCGGCGCAGGGGGATTGGGATCTCCGATATACACAGGGTTAAAACTTGCATCCAAACAAGGAAAGTTGGTTCGCACGAAGGGCAAGTTCAACGGAATTGGTGATTGGCTCCCCCAAAACAGCGGATCTACACAAAAGCCATATCCCGCCGCCATATTTTGGTTTACGCATGCTACTTCCTTGGTACCCGGGGCATTCAATGCTAAGCCGAGCAATCCGTATGCATTTTGGAGCGACTCGACTCTGTAAGAAAGAGGAGGGGTGCCATCCTCACGGATGCACCAGGGCGATGCAACACCTGGTCGGATGACCTGCGAAGTGTTGAGCAATGCGATAGCACTTTCGCCTGCCGCCAAGCCTTGCGTGATCTGATAACTATCTGCTGCTTGTCGGCCAGCCAACGGAATGAGCAGCCCAACGCTTACCAACCCCACCAGGATCACGACCATGGAGAAGATGACCTCCAGCATGGTGAGGCCATGACGACAACATCTCCCACGCAACCCTGCTCGCAACTGACAGTTTTTTGGGATGACAAAGATCGATTTCATCATGTTTCGCTATCTTCTTTATTGCGAAGTGACGTTCGAGTTGTAGGTACCTCGCCGCGATAACTCGACTAAATCGCCGAAAGTCAGTGTGCTCGGATTAAGTCCGAGGATCCCGATCTGCGTATCGATCCCCACGGCAGGCGATGCACTGATTGCACCCGACTTGGGGGAGAGACGCACAATGTAGGAGTTGAGATCCGAAAGGTTTTGTCGAACACCTGAACCGTTGGCGGCATCAAACGCAAATTTATTGCGGCCCAATATCGACGGGTCCGGATCTACCGGCAGCACGATCTGATCCACTTTTCCAATGTGCAAAAAGATATCCTGCGTAGCATCGATCCTAGTCAAGTTGCCCATGTAGTTGGGATCTCCTGGAATTTGTCTTTCGTTGGCCCAAACGTGAGACAGGTTGCCATCTGGGCCGAATGCGATGTACACCGGACGCAATTGATTCGGCAACAGCGGAGTCCACGTATTTGCGATCCAGTCCGAGGCGAACCGCACCCGATAATCTGACATCGGATTCGCAATGGGAACACTAGCGGAATCATAAACCGGTTGCTTGATAGGCGTTCCCGCTGACGTGTTCCGAATCGTATCGTTCGCGAAACCGCTGAGAGATAAATCAATACACATTCCGCGAGGCAATTGAATCATCTCAGAGTAGATGGGTCTGGGACGCGAATAGATCTTAAATCGAGATTCAGGCGTGCCGACCGAAAGCGATTCCACTGGCTCCAACGAACGCTCACCAAGTCCTTCAAAACCTTCCTCATTCATTATCGAGAACCAAATTCGACCATCGTAATTTTGGGAATTTACATGCGCTTTATGAATCGATGGGCTGCGTGGACTGACGATCGTGAATCTTCGCTTGGAGTTGCCAAAGCTGATTTGCGAGCCATTGACGAGGTACTCTCCGAGCATGGCTGAAAGATCGATGTTATTCGAGATCGTACTGACCTCAAAAATCCGAACCTCATCTACTCCTGCAATCTGATCAGCATCGATTAACTGATCCTGGCCGGAATACACTCCTGGATTAGGAATCCCAGGAACAATCGAATCGCCCGGTCTACGTGCTTTGAAAAATATCTGCACAGGCATGACTGCGTCGGTAACCGGTATAGCTTCCTCCGCCAAGCTCAATCGTATGCATGCGTTGTAGGGAACGAAATTGGAATCAGGAGTGGCTATGACACCAGACGCGGTCTGGGAGACGTAGGCACCTGTGCCATTGTTTGCCGAAGGATCCCACTGAGCGCGGGAAGATACTCTTTCCAGCACCACAGCTACAGTACGATTCTTACCAATCGCTCGGGCGCGCGCTGCCTCGATAAAGTTCTTCACCACGATCGCGCTCTGACTCGTCTTGCGATCTGTCAGCAGCGTTT
>CAYXFO010000548.1:0-2840 GCA_964464255.1 uncultured Pirellula sp. | reverse complement strand
CTGGCACGAAGCATTTCCAGGTATCACCAGCCTACCGGGCCACTTCAAAGCCAACGGTTACCATGTCGCCGGTGGTGGCAAAGTGTTTCATCACACTCCGGGCTTTAATCGAAGCACTGATTGGCATCATTATTTCGATCAGATCTTCGACAGTCATTATCAAGATCAACAAGCTCGCGGACTGAGTGTGAAGAAGTTTCAGTGGCCCAAAGGCTTTCCACTCAATCAGATAGATGCGGTGCGTTCCTTTAGCAAGCCTCCGCAGAACCCCAATGAGTTTGATTGGGGGCCTTTTGACGCTGCTGATCATGAAATGGGTGACGGCAAAATGGTCGAGTGGGCCAAGCAGTTCCTGTCATCACCACCCGAACAGCCCTTTTTTCTGGCCGCTGGCATTTATCGTCCGCACTTGCCCTTTTATGCTCCACGCAAGTACTTCGATATGTATCCGCTGGACAAAATCGTTTCACCCAAGATCAAACCTGACGACTGCGATGATCTTCCAGCGGGAGGCCAAGCGATGGCTGCGGACCGTCGCGGCGATTATGAGTTGGTACTTCGAGAAGGAAAGTATCGAGAGCTGTTGCAAGCCTACTTGGCAGGCATCAGCTTTGCCGATGCCTTGGTGGGTCAGTTGTTGGATGCTTTGGATATAAGCTCCTGCGCGAATAATACCATCGTAATCCTATGGTCAGATCACGGCTGGCACTTAGGAGAAAAACAGCATCTCCACAAGTTCACTCTGTGGGAGCGTTCTACGCGAGTGCCATTCATCGTTGCAGCACCGGGAGTCACTTCCAGCGGCAGTCGAGCACAGACTCCGGTCAGCTTGATCGATCTTTTTCCAACGCTCAATGAGCTTTGTCAATTGCCGGATGTTGCAGGGTTGGATGGGCAGAGCTTGTTACCTGTGCTCAAGAATCCTGCGACTCAGTCGGGCCGTCCGGCAGTGACGACACATGGGCAAGGGAATCAATCGCTTCGAACGGACCGTTGGCGTTATATCCGTTATCGTGACGGCGGCGAGGAATTATACGATCACGAAAACGACCCTCATGAATGGTATAATCTGGCAGCGCAAGCAGACTTCGCACAAATAAAGATTGAGTTAGCCAAGTCACTGCCCAAACAGGATGCTGAGCCTCTTGGAAAATTGAGGAAGAATCGCGACTGACCTAAGAACAATATGAATAATCTCCATCAAACTGTAACCAAAATCGCCGCGTTTGTGTTGAGCGTGTTAGCTGTGCTGGGCATTGTTCCGGTAGCGCGTGCACAAACGCCCTACAACGTCCTGTTCATTGCGGCAGATGATCTGCGGTGCGATCTGGGGTGTTATGGCCATCCCTTGGTAAAAACTCCCAATATCGATCGCCTTGCCCAGCGCGGCCTGTTGTTCGAACGAGCCTATTGCCAGCAGGCGGTCTGCAATCCATCGCGAGCGTCCATCTTAACCGGCCGTCGTATTGATTCTCTGCGAGTATGGAATTTGCAAACCCACTTTCGCGACACGACTCCCAGTGCGGTGACTCTACCTGAGCATTTCAAGAACAGTGGATACTTCACTCAGAACGTGGGTAAGATATTTCACAATTGGCGGCAGAAGATCCAAGGTGATCCGCAATCGTGGAGCGTACCAGCTCAAATGCACTTCGCCAGCCATAGTTCTGATGAACCTCAAGTGGAACAACCTTGGCCTGCCAACAGCGCCGTTGATCCCAAGTGCGAATGCCGTGATGTGCCCGATGAAGCTTATTTTGATGGGCGAGTAGCCGCTTTAGCCGTAGACGCGTTGCAAGATTGCGCAAAAAAGTCGGAGCCTTTCTTCCTTGCCGTGGGTTTTTGGAAACCACACGCACCGATGAATGCGCCTAAGAAGTACTGGGACCTTTATCGCCGCGATAAGATCCCCATGCCGGAAAATAATCGTTGGCCTACTGAGGCTCCAAGAATTGCATGGCACAATGGCCGAGAGATTCTTGGCGAGGGGAAAAACGCGAGGGAACTGACGGATGATGCCGTACGGGAGATTCGCCATGGCTATTTGGCCAACATCAGTTATCTGGATGCGCAAATCGGAAAAGTCTTGAATGAACTGGATCGATTACAAATGACCGATCGAACCATCGTGGTCTTTTGGTCCGACCATGGATTTCATTTAGGAGAGCACACGCTCTGGGCCAAGACCTCCAATTTCGAATTGGATACTCGAGTACCTTTGATCATCTCCCTACCAAAATCGCTTCGAACAAAGTTGGCGCAATATCGCGAAGCTTCGATTCCGCAAGCCCTCATGTCAATTCCAGCGACTACAGATCAATCAGCCAGTAAATCAAAATCGCTTGTCGAGCTTTTAGATTTGTACCCAACACTGGTTGAATTGTGCGGTTTAGAGCCAAAAAAAGATTGCGAAGGCGTCAGTCTTGTGCCCATACTCCGTGATCCTACCACCACCGTACGTGAGGCGGCTTTAAGTCAACATTCGCGTCCCGCGTACTACCAAGATCGCCCCACTGCGATGGGATATACCATTCGCACAGACACGCATCGCTATACCGAATGGCGAGATTGGGAGACTGGTAATACGCTGGCTAAAGAGCTCTACGATCATCGCCAGGATACTGATGAAACAAAAAATCTAGCTTATCAATCAGATGCTCAAAGCGAACTCACTCGACATGAATCCCTACTCAATCGGATGCAACCTCTGGTCTCTCCAAGATGGGAACCACCAAAGTAACCCCTCAACAAATACACATTTCCGCATCGGGAGTGCGAGGCTCCTGCCGAGCCTATTGGAGCCGCCGACTAACCATCCATTGCGTGTGGACGTCGGGTGG
>CAYXFO010000547.1:0-2840 GCA_964464255.1 uncultured Pirellula sp. | reverse complement strand
CGACCATTTTGCACCAGATGGGTATTGATCACCAAAGTCTGACATTTCGTCATGGAGGACGGGATCACCGTTTGACCGATGTGCATGGTCGAGTCGTCGAGGAACTGATTCAGCGATGAATCTGTTTCCTGCGTGTACTCGGAAACTGCCCTTTCATCAGCCCACTTAATGAGCCCTCGCCCAATGGCAGACTCCATGATCCCCATGAAGGGGCAATTGGTAATGCTCGAGAATCAACTGCAGTATCATCGCAAAGTCGTGTTGCTGCCCAGCCATAAGATGGTCCACGAATCTTCAATGGATTCTCAAGACAGAATTCCCTTGACCAACTCCCCATGAATGTCGGTCAATCGGTAATCGCGCCCTTGAAAACGATAGGTCAACCGCGTATGGTCGATACCCATCAAATGAAGGACCGTCGCATTGAGATCGTGCACATGGACCGGATCCCGCGTGATGTTGTAGCAGTAATCATCGGTCTCCCCGTGAACCACGCCACCGCGCACCCCAGCTCCAGTCAGCAAAGTCGTGAAGCAACGGGGATGATGATCGCGGCCATAATTGTCGGCCGTAAGGGCACCCTGGGAATAAACCGTTCGGCCGAACTCTCCACCCCACACGATCAGCGTATCGTCAAACAAACCGCGCTGCTTGAGGTCATTGATGAGCGCCGTCGTCGGCTGATCGGTATCCTTGCACTGCAAGCGGATGGCATTGGGCAAGTTTCCATGCAAGTCCCAGCCCATATGGAACAACTGCACAAATCGAACATCTCGCTCCGCCAATCTCCGCGCGAGCAAGCAGTTCGCTGCATACGAGCCAGGCTTCTTCACGTCGGGCCCGTACATGTCGAGCACATGTTGGGGCTCGTTCGACGTGTCGAGCAACTCAGGGACACTCACCTGCATGCGAAACGCCATTTCATATTGGCTGATGCGAGTCTGGATTTCCGGGTCCTGAAGATCGGAATAACGTTGCTGATTCAATTCCGCCAGCCGATCCAAAGTCTTGCGCCGCGTATCCCGCGACATGCCCGACGGATTCGACAAGTACAGGACCGCATCTCCACGGTTGCGAAACTTCACTCCCTGATGCTTCGAAGGAAGAAACCCCGATCCCCACAACCGATCGTAAAGAGGTTGATCATCGGGCCGCCCCGTTCCAAACGATGTCAGTACCACATAGGCAGGCAAATCCTGATTGACACTCCCCAGGCCGTAGCTGACCCATGATCCAATGCTTGGACGCCCTGCCAGTTGCGATCCGGTTTGGCAAAACGTGATCGCAGGATCGTGATTGATGGCTTCGGTGTGCATCGAACGGATTTGACACCAATCGTTAGCGAGCGTCGCCATGTTCGGAAGGATCTCGCTGAACCACATCCCCGCATCGCCATGTTGCGCAAATGGAAATGCAGTCGGTGCGACCGGGAATTTCGATTGTCCCGAAGTCATCGTGGTCAATCGCTGCCCTTGCCGGATCGAATCGGGAAGATCTTCCCCTCGACGCTCAGCCAACGCGGGCTTCCAGTCGAACAAATCCATCTGCGAAGGGGCACCTGACTGAAACAGATAAATGATCCGCTTGGCTTTGGGTGCATGATGCTGAAATGGAGGGTTCGGCGCGGCCAGTACCGTTCGATCACCGAATTGAGACAGCGCTGCGAGTCCCAGCGTTCCCCCAAGCCCTCTCAGGAATTGCTGACGAAGCATGGATGCTTGTTTCATCGATTCCATGTGTTCCATGTTGAAGCCTATTCCCTCATGATGCATTCATCGAGATTCAACAAAACATTACCGCTCAGCATGTAAGCAACCAACTCCGCGGACGATGTTGTCTCGGAAGCGGAATCGCCGTATTGCTTCAGCTTGGCTACATCCTCCGGATGCTCTTGGTAGTACGCCAAGTCCTCTCGCCAGCCGGAAACCAGGACGCGAAGCTCCTTGTCAGTCGGCTTGCGACCGGTTGCCAATCGAAAGCCATACATCAGCTTCCCTTCGACCGTTGCATCTTCGTACTGGAGCATTCGCTCACCGAGTTTCCTCGCAGCCTCGACAAACGTCACTTCGTTCAGCAATGAAAGGGCTTGCAGCGGTGTGTTCGTCCGCGATCGACTGACAGTGCATATCTCGCGGTTGGGCGCATCAAAGATCAACATCGAAGGAGGAGCCGCGGTTCGTTTCCAAACGGTGTAGAGACTTCGCCGATACAGCCCTTCGCCTCGGTCATGTTTGTAGTTGCGTAGATCCCCATAAACGCTCGTTTCATCCCATACGCCATCAGGCATATAAGGGCGAGCGCTCGGCCCGCCGATCTTGCTTGACAGCAAACCACTAAGGTGAAGTGCCTGATCTCGCAGTATCTCACCCGGCAGTCGGAATCGTGGCCCGCGACCGAGCCATCGATTGTCCGGGTCGAGTTCGACGAGTTTTTCTAAACCTCGTCGACTCGTGGATTGCTGATACGCTTGGCTCATCACCATCAGTTTCTGCAGACCCTTCATATCCCATGGATGAATCGATTGATCGTTCACAAGAAGGCTTTGCGTCGGTTCCATGAATTCGACCGCGAGCCAATCGAGAAGCTCGGGATGGCTTGGCCATTCGGACTGCGAACCGAAATTCTCGATGGTCTTGACGATGCCAACTCCCATGAAACGTTCCCACATACGATTCACCCACACACGCGCGGTGAGGGGATGGTTTCGATTGGCGATCCACTTCGCGAGCCCGAGTCGATTGTTGGGCTCACCCTCAGGCATCGGAGGAAAGATTTTCGGAAGCGACGCCGTTACCGCATCGCCTCGCTTGTCGTATTCACCTCGGATCAAGACGAATGCT
>CAYXFO010000546.1:0-2870 GCA_964464255.1 uncultured Pirellula sp. | reverse complement strand
TGATCTCCGTCGACGGCAAGAAGGTGCGTGAAGTTACGGTCACCACCGAATCGGGTAATGAGCCGAAAAAGTTCTCCATGCCACTGCGATTACGAACAGGTAAACGCACCTTCTCAATCGCTTTCGTAAACGATCATTACGTCAAAGCTGCGGATGGAAAACCGGCCCAGGACACGAATCTCTACGTTTATGAGGTCAAGCTCTTAGGACAGAAACCGCCTGAACCTACCAGCAGCGTTTCCCTCCCACGATGGCATGCTGAGAACGTCAAGGACTCTGTCCCTTCAGCTTCTAAGACAGTCGGCCAAGCAGCCAGCGAGATCCTTCGACGTGTCGCCAGTCGAGCTTTTCGACGCCCCGTTACGGAGGACGAACTCAAACGCCTCACCAAGATCGTCGAAGAATCCACAGAAGATGGCGACGCTTATGAAAGCGGCCTGCAATTGGCCATCAGCGCGATCTTGGTGAGCCCTTCGTTCCTGTTCAAAGTCGAGGAACCCGTATCGAGCAAGGGGGGAGAGTACCCACTGGTCGGGGAATTCGAGTTGGCGACTCGGCTGAGTTATTTTTTGTGGAGTTCGACTCCCGATCGAGAGTTGCTGACTCTCGCTTCGAAGAATCAACTCCGGCAGCCATCTGTTCTCAAGCAACAGATCGATCGCATGGTACGGGACGACCGAGCGAAAGACTTCGTACGAAATTTTGCAGGCCAGTGGCTTACACTCCGCAAGCTCGATGGTATCGCACCCAACCCGGGCAGATTTCCGCAGTGGAACGACGAAATCCGGGATTTGGCTCGTACCGAGACGTATCTGTTTTTTCTCAACACGATGCGAGAGAATCTCAATGTCATCCGATTGCTCGATGCCGATTACTCGTTCATGAATGAAACGCTCGCTCGCTTTTACGGTATTCCCGGCGTCGATGGTGACAAGTTTCGCAAGGTCTCCCTCAAAGGTCAAAAACGGATGGGGCTTCTGACGCAAGCATCTATCCTAGCTGTGACCAGCAACCCAACCCGCACCAGTCCTGTGAAGCGCGGCAAATGGATCCTCGACAACATCCTGGGCACTCCGCCACCTCCGGCCCCGCCAGGTGTTCCAGAACTCGACAAAGCGGAGTTGTCCGGCACGTTGAGGCAACGCATGGAGCAACACCGAAGCAATCCTGCATGCGCCGCATGTCACAAGCTCATGGATCCGCTCGGACTCGCTTTGGAAAATTATGATGCCGTGGGGCGATGGCGCACAAAAGAGGCAGGGCAGGATATCGATACGACCGGCGAATTTCCAACCGGCGAATCCATACGTAATCCAGGCGACTTGATTCGTGTCATTCGAGACAACAAGTCCGAACGCTTCGTTCGCACCCTGACAGAAAAGCTCATGGTGTACGCCCTGGGTCGCGGACTGGAATACTACGATCGTTGCGCCGTTGATAAGGTGATCGCCGCTGCAGCCACCGAAGACTACCGCATGCAAAGCCTAATTTATTACATCGTTATCAGCGACCCATTCCAACGCAAAGGAACACGGGAAGAACCATGAGACCAAAACGCTTGTCGCGACGCACGGTGTTGCGAGGTATAGGGACTGCGATCTCGTTACCGTTGATGGAATCCATGCTGCCGACTCGTGCGGCGACTGCGGCTGGATCGGCTGAGTTGCCGGTTCGGTTGGTCTATGTCAATGTTCCCAACGGGATCCACATGCCTGCGTGGACTCCCAACGGTGAGGGGCACAAATTCGAGCTTGCATCGTCCATGCAGCCTCTTGAGAAACTCAAACCGTATGTGTCGGTATTCACGGGACTGACTCTGGATGGAGCTCGGGACCATGGCGATGGGGCTGGGGATCACGCACGAAGTGGCGCTTCGTTTTTAACCGGAGCCCATCCTCGCAAGACCGATGGCGCAGACATCAAGAATGGCGTATCGGTCGATCAAGTCGCCGCAGCAGCCATCGGTCACAAGACTCGATTCGCTTCTCTCGAACTCGGGCTCGAGGGATCGTCGCAGTCAGGCAACTGCGATAGCGGTTATTCCTGTGCCTACTCGAGCAATCTTGCGTGGCGCAACGAGTCGAGTCCGCTAGCCAAAGAGATGGATCCGTCGGCGGTCTTCGATCGGCTGTTTGGTACTGGGGATAAAGTCTCCAATCGCGCCCAGCGATCAGCCTTGACTGCCCGACGCAAGAGCATTCTCGATTTCGCACTCGAGGATGCGAACAATCTCAAGAGACGACTCGGAGTGGCCGATCAACGCAAGCTTGATGAATATTTATACGCCGTCCGGGATGTGGAGAATCGTTTGACTCGAACGGATAAGCTTGCTGTCGGAGAAGATGGTATGCCGACCTATGCCCGCCCCGCTGGAGTACCAAGAGTTTGGGAGGAACACTGCAAACTGATGATGGACATGATTGCCCTGGCGATCCGGACCGACTCCACGCGTATCCTAACGTTCATGCTCGCCAACGAAGGGAGCAATCGCGGCTATCCGGAGATCGGCGCACCGGAAAGCCACCACGATTTGTCCCATCATGGTAAGAGCGAGGACAAACAAGCCAAGCTCCGAAAGATCAACGAATTCCACTTGAAGCAGTTAGCCTATTTGGCAGAACAACTTGCTGGCATCGAGGAGGGAGATGGTAACTTGCTCAAGAATTCCATGGTTATTTACGGTAGCGGGATTTCGGATGGAGATCGGCATAATCACGATGATTTGCCAATCCTGATGCTTGGAGGTGCCGGAGGTCGCATCAAGAAGCCTGGGCATTGGAAATCCCCCCCGAACACTCCGCTGTGCAATTTGTATTTGTGGATGTTGCACCAAGCGGGTGTCAAAGCCGACCGCTTTGGCGACAGCAACG
>CAYXFO010000545.1:0-2872 GCA_964464255.1 uncultured Pirellula sp. | reverse complement strand
GCCCTCGCATATTCGGAGGTATCGTCGCCGGCGCGGGTTCCGGTGGCGAAGAATGGTCCTGGGGATTGAACCAGATAACCTGTCATATCCAAGAAATCTTCTCTCTGCGAAATCGTTGGATACCGATCGACACTGCTTGACACGATCTGCTCGATGGCCCGCCCTACTGCCGTAGCGACGTCCCGAGAAGACATGGTCTGAAGGATCTCCACGGGAATCGTGTCAACGGTTGCAATGCTTATCCCGCCACCGACGATTCGACTGTCGTCGAAGGTCATCTGAGCGATACTCGCAGTCGCCAAGTCTCCACCGAAAGTAACCGTCAACGTTCCTCCTGGAAGCGAAGCTCCCACCACAGAAACATTTCCTGCTCGCACGTTGGATAGCCGCTCAAGCGCTACCTGTACCTCCGCAGCAGTAGCGTTCCAAGCGATCGGCGAAGTGACTTGCGGAGCCGTCCGACCGTCATTCACCGTGAGTGTGAAGGTTCCTCCTGTGGGGGTCCCGGACGCGTAGATCTGCTGAACCTTATTCCCAGTCCCCTTGCGACCTTCCAACTGGATTTGGCTGCCAGTCGTCGACAAAGCAATCGGAGTAAGCCCCCGAAGTTGCAAACGGTTATCGACCACCGACATGGTCACACGCGGCGTGATCTCCAAAGTCAATTGATACAGCCCCGTCGCCCCTACAGACGATCGGCCTTCTTCCACGTTTGGATTGTAAGAATCACTCAGTTCGGTATTCGAGATGCCGATGAAATACTCCCCAGCATCATCTACGGTAACACTCAACTCGACATCCAGGCCGAGACTCTGAATCGTTTTTGCAATCTCCTTTCCGGATGCATCGAAGACTCGCACACGGGGATTAAGCATCGAACTAACTGCACCTGCATCAACCGTTACCTTGAGGACTGATCCTGCCTCCAGGTTGACTCGCAACATGTCGACGTCCCGCCGCGGAGTATCGGCATTCTCCCCAGTTCCCGGAACGATATCACCGATCACGCCAACGCTTGTGATGCGTGTCCGAACTCCAGGGATGTTTCCGATAGGAGTCGCCGAAGCGATCACTTCGTTGCGAGTCGAAGGTTCGGGCGACAACGGAGGATTAAGTGTCGAAACACTGTACCCGTACGTTGCGCTATTGAGTGCTGCCAAAGCCGCAGCTGCAACCTCTGAGGGGGTATCGGACGATCGATACTCGATATATCTCAGCGTCGCTGTGGACGAAGGTGTGGGGCCTGAGGAAGTATTCCAGAATGTGAAGGACACGCCATTCACAGTCATGGTTTCAGTATGGCGGATTCCTGCCCCCGACGGAAATACCAACGTCGGTCCCATATCCAGTTCGAATGATCGACCATCCACCGTAAAGACTTGGCCGTCCCGCAGTCGCGATCCCGCGATGGTGCGAAGCTCTTGCCCTCGGCCACCAAAATAGTTGTTACCCAATCCGCCAGCGGTGCTAAATTCGAAACGGAACCGAACTTCTCGGTTGCCAGCCAAGCCCGCCAAAGAGACCCGTGCCTGACGCCAAGCAACCGAAGGGTTGTTGACCGCTTCTGTTGGAACGGTGCCATTGGGGATCGCTCCCGTCACGTTATCGACCAACCGCTCAACCGCAGCCTCCGAGTCATTGTTGGTTGCCAACTGAATCCAATTGCCGTTGTCGCCCGCAGCATAAACCCGGAACGAATCCGTCATGGGAGCCGATCCCGACGAACCTTGATCAGAACTCAAGAAATAGTTGAAATACAACGATGGCAGGTCCGCTGCACTGATGCCTGCAAGCGAAATCGGCGCACTCTCCAATACCCCCATCGCTCCTCCGGGGAAGTTGTAACTGTTGAGCAGAGGGGATCCGAGCGCTCTGGGTGCACCGAGCGGGTTCAGAGCACCACCCAAAAACGCGTTGCCATGCGCGCCTGGCCCCTCGAATCCAAAATACCAACTCCGACCTCCGGCAGACGCACCATTCCCTTCGATATCAGCATTCACGCCATGGCCAGGGTTGCCCCCGCGTCGAAACGATTCATGCCACAAGTTGAAATCCAGATTGGAGAAGGCCACGCCGTTCAAGCCGCTGATGCCTGTTCCGACAGAGGTTGCTCCATTGGCAAAGATGGGCTGCAAATAACCAAGGGTATCAAAGGCATAGATCCGTCCATCATCCGCCATGCCGAATAGCAGATTGGCATAAGCACCACCGGCCGCGTTGGTCGGTCCCCGAACCAAGCCCTGGAAACGAATTCCACGCAGTTCGTAACTCGTCTCGAGGAAAGTACCGATGGCTCCTGGGAAGTTATCGTTGAGTTGGTTTTGATCGACGCGATACAAACCCCCAACATCGCTGACGGCGTAGAGGCTATTGCCAACACCTGCGATACCCGTGATTGTGCCGTTTCCAGCAAGTACGCCCATCCGTCGAATCGAGCCGTTTACAGAATTGGCAGAAGTGATCGAAGCAGGTCCTTGCAAGCTCACTTCGTTGGTGCGACCGGGGATTCCCGGCGTTCCTCTTTGAACAGCGCTGATACCTGGCAACAACTGCGCGCGGATCGCTTGAACCACTCTGGCCGCAATCGTTTCCGCAGTATCCTGCGCCAGAAAGTTGATCGCCGCTTGCCCCGAAATCCCACCATTGGAGTTGGTTCTTGATGCTACTCGACGGTTGACAAGCGTGTCGAACTGGCCGCTTGTGGCACCGCTCAGATTCAATCGATTGCCCTCGAATCCAACCTGGATCGTCCCAGGAACAGCGTCGCGCAATGCTTTCGCGAACTGCTCGTTATTCATCGATGCTTTGTAAAATACGGTTCGAACCCCCGGAGTTCCCACGGGAGTCGTTCCCGTCTCGATCTCATAGGTGA
>CAYXFO010000544.1:0-2874 GCA_964464255.1 uncultured Pirellula sp. | reverse complement strand
ATGTCAACGTTACTACCGAAGATCCGGGTGAGGACGCATTGGTCTTTACGGGGGGAACTGATGACCGTTGGGGAATGCGTGTCGTGATCACCACTGACGATGAGCCTGCTAGAGGCACTGGTGGTGTGGCGTTTTTGAATAGTTTTCGATCAGGTTTTAATCGAGCGGGCGCGTCGGACACTCCCTGCTATACGTTCAATATTTCTCCCGAATCCACCGCACAGACGATAAGCCACGAGGTGGGACATACGTTAGGTTTGAACCATGATGGAGATCGAAGCCAGCAAGGGGTTGCTGGCGAATATTACTTTGGCCATGGAACGGGAGAAACCAGTTGGGGCCCGATTATGGGAGCAGGGTTTGGAAGAAACCTAACCCAATGGAGTAGCGGAGGCTATCTCAATAGCACCAACAGTGAAGACGATCTTTCCGTCATCGTAAAACCTAACAACGGCTTTGGTTTTATTCCTGACGAGTTTGGGAATACTCAGGGAACGGCTTCGGAACTTAGCGGCCCCATCGACGCAAACTCCCGCAACGTCATCTCTCAGTTTGGCCGAATCGAGAGAAACAATGATTTCGATTTTTTCAGGCTACAAGTCGGCTCGGGTTTGCTGGATCTGACGATCGATCCATATATCTCACAGGTTTGGACCAAGAAGCCCGACGGCTCGTTCGTTAGTTCCTTGGAGAGCTCTCAATTCATCGAGGGTACGAACCTTGATATCGAGGCCAGGCTCTTGGATGAATCAGGGAATGTCGTTGCGGTATCGAATCCAGCGGATTCCTTAAAGGCCCAATTTCGCCTTGATTTGAGCCCGGGGATTTATTTCTTGAGTATTGACGGTGTGGGATTCGGCAACCCTCTCGTCGCCCCACCTACTGGCTACACGGACTATGGTAGCCTCGGCAAATACTTGATCTCTGGCTCATTTCCAGTGGCCTTCGGCATTGCTGTTACCAGTTCTTCTCTCACCTACACGGAGAATGACCCACCCAAGCCCATCACCGATACAGCCAAGGTCATCGATAACTTTCCCGGTTCCTATGCAACAGGGTCGTTGCTTATCGGAATCAATCCGGCAGCCGGTGCGACCGACGTCATCAGTTTAAATTTCACCGGCTCACCCGACCTCACTCTAGTCGGTTCCCAGATCTCCTTCCGTGGAGCGAGCATCGGCAATCTAGTAAAGCTCTCCGAGTCCAGTTTCCGCGTGGACTTCAATTCTCGCACGACCAAGGAATCAATTGAAGCCATCGTCCAAGCGATACGATTTGAAGCCAAGGGCGAGACTCCCGATACCTTCGCACGAAGCATCCAGATCACCTTAACCAAAGGCAGTGCACGCGGGTCGACGAATCTGCAGTTGAACGTTATTTCGGTCAATGATCGTCCGTTGGCTTTGGTCGCGCCGATGAACGACATCAACGAAGATGACTTGAATTCTGCTGGTACGAAAGTGGATGTCCTCATCGACCGAGGAGTCGTTGACCTCGATGTAACCAAGGCAAAAGCAATCGTCTTGACCGGTGTGCCTGCTGATAGTCCTGGCAAGTGGCAATTCGACGTAGGCAGGGGATGGACCGATTTAGGCCCCGTCTCAGCAACCTCCGGATTAGTGCTCGGGCCGACTGCAGGCTTGCGGTTTGTTCCAAGCAAGGACTTCTTTGGCGAAGTGCCTGCTCTGCGGTATCTCGCCCTCGATCCCACATACGTCGGTCTGACGAGTTCCGCCACCCGCACAGTGTTCATCGATACTCGAACCATCATCGCTCCCGACTCTGTTTCCGTGACCTCGGGCGAAATCCGGCAGACTGTACGCCCAGTGAACGATCCCCCAGTTGCTCGAGAACCCTTCCCGAGCGAGTCCGTCATCCAAGACAAACTCCTGCAATTCACACTCCCAGCCAATCTGTTCAACGACGTCGATGATACGGTGATGACATTGAGCGCTTTTACAGGCCCCGGAGTTCCTCTTCCTTCATGGCTCACCTTCAACGCAGCGAGTCGAACCTTCGTCGGAACGCCGTCCAATAAAGATGTAGGAGTGCGACAGTTCATCGTACGAGCGACCGATCCCGCAGGCGCCTTTGGGGATGTTCCGGTGACCATCGACATCATCAATGTCAATGACAAGCCCACCAGTATCCAGGTAGTCGGCGGTCAAGTTCCGGAAAACATCATGGGCGCATTCGTCGGTAAACTGATCGCCATCGATCCCGACCCGAACGACTCAGTCACTTGGAGTATCGCGGATAATCCAGGCAACCGATTTGAGATTCGAGGAAACGAATTGTTCCTGTCGACTAATTTCAGCTTTGACTTCGAGACCGATCGTTCTGCCAAAGTCACGATTCGTGCAACCGACAACGGATCGCCACCGCTATTCCTGGATCAGGAAATCACGGTTAATGTACAAGACGTCAACGAGTTCTCCCCCGATCTTCGGCCGATATTGTTCAGCATCGCCGAAACCGCTTCAAGCGGCGCGGAAGTCGGCAAGGTGGTAGCGACCGACGGCGACACAGCGAACAGTATCCGCTATCGTTTCTTTGGACCGGCACCTGCCCAATTCAACATCTCGGACGATGGACTCCTTACGGTCAAAGAAGGTGCGAACCTCGATTTCGAGACGACCCCCACCTATCAATTCTTCGTCCAGGCTTTCGATGACGGAAACCCATTGCTCTCAACGTGGGCTTCGGTTTCTGTTTCGGTCCTCAACGCCAATGAGCATGCACCGGACATCGTCACCAACACTTTGGTGATCTCAGAAAATTATCCCATTGGTGTGCCCGTGGCTCAGGTCATTGCCACCTACCGCGACAAACAACCCGTCGCATTCTCTCTCCCATCATCCGAGACACGTTTCT
>CAYXFO010000543.1:0-2883 GCA_964464255.1 uncultured Pirellula sp. | reverse complement strand
CACACGGTAAAGTTGCTGTCGGCCCAGGGGCACGATGTGTGGGTGTACGACAATCTTTCCCGAGGCCATGCAAAAAGCACCCGTCCCGATCGATTGATCCAGGGGAATCTTACCGATCGACCTCTGTTGATGAAGGTCTTATTGGAAAAAGAGATCGAAGCGGTCATGCACTTTGCGGCGTTTGCATTGGTTGGTGAATCCGTGCAGCATCCTGCCATGTATTACCAGAACAACGTCGTCGCCAGTTTGGAGCTGCTCGAAGCAATGCGGGCCGTGGGAGTGTGGCGATTCGTGTTTTCAAGCACCACCGCAACGTATGGGCAACCCGACATCATTCCCATCCCGGAAACGGTCCCTCAAAATCCGATCAATCCGTATGGATTCACTAAACTAGTCGTGGAGCGGGCACTGCGGGATTATGCGCACGCCTACGGTTTTGGTTCCGCAGCCCTTCGCTATTTCAACGCATCGGGCGCGTCCCCCGATGGCTCGATCGGTGAAGACCACGACCCCGAGAGCCACTTGATCCCAATCGTTCTCCAAGTTGCCTTGGGGCAGCGAGAGGCGATTCATGTATTCGGAAATGATTATCCGACCCCCGATGGCACTTGTATTCGCGATTACATCCACGTCGATGATTTGGCAACTGCCCACGTTGCAGCACTCGAAAGATTAGAGCCCAGTAAAGTGATGGAGATGAACTTGGGTACCGGAGTAGGACAAAGTGTTCTCCAAGTCATCGATGCGTGCCGAAAAGTTACCGGGCACTCGATCCCGATCGTGAACGCGCCCCGGCGACCGGGTGACCCTGCATGTCTAGTTGCCGACAGCAGTCTTGCACAGCGCACACTCGATTGGAAACCGCAATACACATCCATCGACAGTATCGTACAAACCGCCTGGCGTTGGCACGTCACCCATCCGCGAGGATACAAGACCTAGGCGACGGAATACCCATGCAAGACATCATCATCGAGAAGCCCTATCAGTTTGTCCCGCCTCATCGAGGGCGCTGGTTCCCGTCGTTGATGATGAAGACGGGGCTCGTCCCTTGGTACCTCCGTCGATTCGAAGGGGTCGTCTCATGTCGACTCGAAGGAGTCGATCATTTCCGCGAATCACAACGTCGCGGATATGGCGTACTATTGACCCCCAACCATTGCCGATACGCTGATCCGGTCGTCCTCTACTACCTCGCGAGAGAAGCGGAGGTATTGATGTACGCGATGGCCAGTTGGCACCTGTTTCACCAAAGCCGACTACAGAGTTGGGCGATTCGAACCATGGGAGCCTTCAGCGTCTATCGAGAAGGCATGGATCGACAAGCTCTGGATCTTGCGGTGGACGTGTTGAGCAGCAGCGAAAGACCGTTGGTCGTTTTCCCAGAGGGGGCTGTTTTCCGCACCAATGATCTGCTGCAACCTTTACTGGATGGCGTATCGTTCATGGCTCGATCGGCCGCTAAGCGACGCGTAAAAGAAGGGAACGACAAGCCGGTGGTGATTCATCCCGTAGCGATCAAATACGTTTTTACGGGAGATCTCCAGAAGGCTGTATCACGCACCCTGGATAGCCTGGAAAAGCGGTTGACTTGGACGAATCTCAAAGGAGCACCGATCCTGACGCGTATTCATCGAGTCACGATGGCGATGCTCAGCCTCAAAGAAATCGAATATCTCGGCTCGCCGCAAAGCGGAACGATCATCGAACGCCAGCAACGTTTGGTCGACCACTTGCTCGAACCCATCGAGACCGAATGGCTGGGCAAGAGCACCAGTGGTGCGTTGATTCCTCGTATCAAGGCGCTTCGATCAAAAATCGTACCTGAGCTAACAACCGGAGAATTGCCCACTGTGGAGCGGGACAGACGATGGAAACATCTCGAGCGTATCTACTTGGCACAGCAAGTGGCATCCTATCCACCCGATTATCTTTCAGCCCCTACGACAGATACCCGTATCCTCGAGACGGTTGAAAGATTGGAAGAGGATCTCACCGATCGCGCTGATGTACACGGGCCGCTGGAAGTTGTCTTGAGAATCGGCGAAGCAATTCCAGTACCCGCAGACCGTCCCCCTCGCGGTGAAGAGGATCCCATTATGAAGAGTCTGCGAGAAGTGCTGCAGAGCATGCTCGATGACCTCTCTGATGAGTCTCGAAAAGTCGACCTTTAGGCCAACTCGTCGACAAAGTCTGCTGCGATCCCCAACCCGCGTTCATAGAGTAACTCGCAAGCCAAGCGAGCGAAGATGAACATCCATTCGGTCAGCAAAGGTGCCGAACTGAAGCACTCAGCCACCTCTTTCCTAATCGCAGTCAAATCGCATTCGCCTCGAAGTTTATTTCGCTCCCGATAAACGACCGGCCAAACAGCCGCCCAGGTACGGCGCATCCATGGATTCAGCCCGACTTCGTTCGTGACTAAGATCGATCGATGCCAAGCGTAAAGCGATTCGACAGATCTCATCCAGCTGGGATCCATCGGAGGAAGTAGTAGCTTTGGGGGTGTTTTGAAATTTCCGTTGGCGAATGCCATCGAGTCAAGCATAGCGGATTCCATGACATCCCAAGTCGGCCTGGGCGTTTGGAGGATCTCAGTGGGCTGCAAGGTCAACCAGTCGGGCTGTTCAAACTGAATGCACCAAGAGTCGTTATTCCATCGTGCTGGTTTCGGAGGGGGCTATGTTCGAAGGTGGCGAGATGGTCTTCGAGGGTCATACGACCGATGCATATGGCCATGCTAAACTGGGTGGCATCGGCGACTTGGTCGCGGCGGCTATTAAGGAGGTCTCGCCTAAATTCAACGATGGTAACATGGTGGATGTGGTCGATCAGAAGCTTGGGTACATGGTGCGTGGCGGCGACCCCGACGCTATTGATTCG
>CAYXFO010000542.1:0-2885 GCA_964464255.1 uncultured Pirellula sp. | reverse complement strand
AAGTTAATGAATCAATTGCGCGAAAAAGCGGCCGTATCGTTGCCGGACCACGCGACGCTGGAACTGGTCTCGAGAATCTCTCGAGCAGTGAAAGGTAATCCTCCGCACCATGGCTATTGGGTGCGTAATCGAAAATAGACTGGCCAAAACTAGGAGCTTCGGCCAACCGAATGTTGCGGCGTATTTTTGTCTGAAAGAAGCGAGCCGATGACCAAACGGAACTCTGTGAAGTATTGGAAACCAAGAACTCTTCGACATCGCGAGATACCTCTGCAGCCAATCGCGTACTGGCTTCGTACATGCACAGGACGATGCCCTCAAGTCTCAAGCCGGGATTCAATCGCTTGGATACGATGTCGATGGTTCGGAGCAGCTTGCTCAATCCATGCAACGCGAGGAAATGAGGTTGCAGCGGCAGGAATACTTCGTCCACTGCGGTCAACGCGTTCAGCGTTAACACTCCGAGCGATGGAGGACAATCGATAATCATGAAATCGTGGTTGGAGTCCTCGGCTTCAAAGCGATCTCGCAGGATCACTTCGCGACCCACCTCGCCAGCCAGTTCCAACTCCGCGGCTGCCAAGTCCAGATTCGCGGGAACAATATCGAGATGGGGTGTGATCTGTCGTCGAACGTCCGATACCGTAGACTCACCACACAGGAGATCGTAGATGCTGGTTTCGCCGCCACCCAAGGTGACCCCGAGATGAAGCGACGCATGAGATTGCGGGTCGAGATCGACCAAGCAAACTTTCTTTTGAAGCAGAGCCAACCCCGAGGCTAGGTTCACCGCAGTGGTTGTCTTGCCTACCCCACCTTTTTGATTGATTACGGCGATCTTGCGCATCCAAACTTCCCGTGCGATTTCTGAAAAAATATCCGTTTTCGCTCATGGAATCTAGCAATCGCTCACGCTTGGAATCCATACCAATCTTGACAATCCACGCAATTCCGACATCCTGAGTTCGCTATATTCATTGGGGCAAATTCATTGGGGCAACATAGTGACTCTAGAGAAACAGGAACAAGTCGTGCGCAGGCTTTTCATTGCTGGCAATTGGAAGATGAACCTACTGCGAAGCTCATCGCAGGAACTGCTAGCGAAGTTGAAGGAGGCGTTCTCAGGAATCGATCAAGTAGATATCGCAGTCTGTCCGCCTTCGGTCTACCTGAGCGATATCGCTCAATCTCTCCGCGGGAGCAACATCGGACTCGGAGCCCAAAACGTGTACTGCCAGCCCGAGGGGGCGTTCACCGGCGAATTGAGCTGCGCGATGCTACTGGATGTAGGTTGCCGTTACGTGATCCTCGGCCACAGCGAACGCCGTGCGATCTTCGGCGAAACCGACGCGTTGGTGAACGAGAAACTCAAGGCTGTGCTGGCAGCGGGGCTAACGCCTATCGTCTGTATCGGCGAAACCCTCCAAGAACGCGAGGCGGGCCGCACGTTGGAAGTGGTCAATTCGCAATGCCGCGGCTCGTTGGCCGGTCTTTCCCTCGTTCAAATGGAGCGAACCGTCCTGGCTTATGAACCGGTTTGGGCTATCGGCACGGGAAAAACCGCTACACCCGCCCAAGCCGAAGAAGTTCATGCGGAAATACGCAACCTCCTGGCGTCGATGTTTTCACCAGCCGTCGCACAAAAAGTTATCATTCAATACGGTGGAAGCGTGAAACCGGATGGTGTTGCAGATATCCTCTCTCAACCCAATATCGATGGCGGGTTGGTCGGAGGTGCATCACTCAAAGCGGATCAATTCATCTCCATCATCGAGCAAGCTGCGAAAATCAAAAAGTAAGAACCTCTCCTTTTACGAATCGGTTTGATCATGCGAGCCAGCGAAGCGACGACCTACTACTTCAATAAAGCGGCCGACCAACTGCAGTTACCCGAATGGGTTCGCAAACTGCTCGTGACCAACAAACGGGAAGTCACCGTTCAGGTCGCCTTCGAGCGCGACGATGGTCGCATCGAAACCGTTCTCGGCTATCGAGTCCAGCATGACAACGCGCGCGGGCCGATGAAGGGAGGCCTTCGTTATCACCCAGCCGTCGATCTCGATGAAGTGCGAGCCCTGGCTGCGTTGATGACCTGGAAGACCGCGGTCGTCGAACTCCCTTATGGCGGTGCCAAGGGCGGGATCGGGATCGATCCCAAGACATTGACCAAACGCGAGATGGAACGCATGACGCGATCCTTCGTCGATCAGATCCATGAGATCGTCGGGCCCGATTCGGATATCCCCGCCCCAGACATGGGAACCAACCACGAAGTCATGGCCTGGTTCCGCAATCAATGGGAAAAATACCACGGCTTCAATCCAGCGGTCATCACCGGCAAGCCTGTTGAGGAATACGGAGCCCGCGGTCGCGAAGAAGCCACCGGGCGAGGTGTCGGTACCATGGCCGTGAAGATGATGAAGCGACTGAATATTCGACCCGATCAATGCCGTACTGCCATTCAAGGCTTTGGCAATGTCGGCTCGCATGCAGGAAAGTATCTGCACGAAGCTACCTTTCCTGTTGTCGCAGTGAGCGATTTGAGCGGCACCTACTTCCATCCCAAAGGACTCAACATTCCCGAGATCTTTTCGTATGTCATCAAGAACAAAGGGAGCCTCGAAGGATACTCCGGCGCAGAGAAACTGCCTGCCGACGACCTGCTCGGGCTCGATGTCGATTTGCTGATCCCCGCCGCTCTCGGCGACGTGATCACCAAGAGCAATGCCGACCGTATTCGGGCCAAGACAATCATCGAAGCTGCCAACGGCCCGATCGATCCCGAAGCGGACGAGATCCTGGAAGCTCGCAACATCACCATCCTTCCCGACATTCTCGCCAATGCGGGTGGGGTAACGGTCAGCTACTTCGAATGGGCTCAGAAC
>CAYXFO010000541.1:0-2887 GCA_964464255.1 uncultured Pirellula sp. | reverse complement strand
GTGCCATTCCAAGCGGTGCGGCCGGGATATCGCCGAAATTCTCGTGCACTTCCCCCTGATAAAACCCAGCGTTTCCAGCGTAATCGCATCGGCCAAAACGTCCTGCACCATATCCCTGAGGTGATCTTCTCGAAGGGCAGTAGTAGATCGGAATCAATGCACGAGCAACATCGTCTTCACCGTTGTAGTTTGCAGGCCGACCGCTGTGGATCGGGGGCAGGCTAAAGTTGGCGAGGTTGTATACTGCTTGTCCTTCGATGTAAGGGAGGATCTTAAACCAGTGACTCCAGCCCTTTGGATGAGCGGCGTTGCAACAAGTCGTTCCGCTCTCGTAGGCTCCAACTGGCTCGTTGTAGACCATGCCGGGCAGACTGGGGTCACCATCATAGGGCCCCTCGGGCAAATATTTGTAGGCCGATTCATGATTCATGAAGGCCAAACCAATTTGACGCATGTTGCTTGAGCATGACATACGCCTTGCTGCTTCGCGGGCCGCTTGGACCGCAGGAAGGAGAAGTCCAACCAAAATGCCGATGATCGCAATCACCACCAGCAATTCCACTAGCGTAAAGGCCCGTCTTTTTGAGGACGAGAACACCGAACCATCCAATCGCCATGCCATAAACAATCTCCAATTGGCAAGGAATGAAATCAGAAAGTATCGTGCTCATGCACGATGATCCGGTACGGTAACGTTCATCCGCTATGCGCCAACGGGCAAATGGATGGCTTAACGAAAGCTTCCTCAACACTAAACATCGCTTAACAAGAGAAGCTTTTGGTATGAAGAAATAGTTGCTAATCGACAAAGATTACGTGAAGCAATGGTCGATCGCACCGCGGAACTGGAGTGAATCAGATTCGAACTCACGACCTTCGCATGCGAACGCGACGCTCTCCCAATTGAGCTATGGGCATTTTTCGAGGGCGAGCAAGAACTCGTTGGGTTGATTCTCCTCCCTCCTACGCTTCTAGGCTATACTTTCTTCTGGAGAGTCTAGTGCTTCACGAGACCCCGCTCTGCTCTGGTTGCTGTTTGCTGCAAACAGACAGAATCAGGCCGTTTTGCCGAAAAATCCCATTCAATCGGAGTAGTGAATGAACGCTGCGACATTTAAGGTCCTGCTGCAAAAAGAACAACTTGTCTTCTCTTCAGCTCACTTCATCACCTTTGCAGGGGATATCTGCGAATGTCTGCACGGCCACAATTACGGACTCAAAGCGGAGGTTGAAGGGGCTCTCGATGAGAATCGATACGTCATCGACTTTATCGCGTTCCGCGATGCTTTAGCTCAAATCGCCAAACAACTAGATCACCATGTCTTACTTCCGCTTCATCATACGGAGATTTTGGTCGAGCCCCAAGAAACCGAAGTAGTCGTTCGATTCCGGCAGAAGCGATGGATATTTCCGAAAGAGGATTGCATGCTGCTGCCAATCGTCAATACGACTGCCGAGGAAATCGCCGGATGGATCGCCGGTCAGATTCGCGACAAGCTCTACCCGGAAGTAGGGAACCGATTGACTTCCATTGAAGTTGGAGTTGACGAAAACAACGGTCAGTGGGGGTACTGTCGATTGCCATGGTCGTTATCGAAATAGGGAATGCACCGATCCTGAGCGTCCCAAGGTAATTGATGAACATCTGACCGTCGATCGCCGAGCAACAAAAGGATGAGATCGCTTGTTGTTTCAAGCGTTGAGGATTCCTGCACCTCCGATTATCGCGCCTCGCCGCGTCTTCTCTATGACCGCCATCTCCGAAGGTATAAAGAAATCCGCAGTCCTCTTGATGGCACTCGAGGAGGACGACGCGGCAGCGATTATGAGCAAACTGCCTGCTAAGCAGGTGGAATTGGTATCGCTGGCGATCGCGCAGTTAGAGGAAGTGCCCGGCGAAGCCCAGGAGCAGGTCATCCAGGAGTTCTTGGGCGGGCAGCCTAGCTCTATCACGCATGCGGCGGGGGGACTGGATCGAGCCAAGACTCTCGTCAAGAAAGCGTTCGGTAAAGACGCTTCCGAAATGCTGAGCATGCTGCAGCAGACGATCGAGTCGCTACCTTTCTCATTCCTCCAAAAAGAGGATCCCCAAAACATACTCTCGTTTATCTTAGACGAGCATCCACAGACTATTGCCGTTGTCATCAGCCATGTGCCGCCTGCGTCCGGGGCAGCCATCCTCAATGGCTTACCGCAACAAAAACAGCTGGCTGTCATCAGACGCATCGCCGAGATGGGCCAAACCAACCCGGATGCCATCGAGGAGATCGAGAGAGCGCTCGCAGCAAGATTGTCGATGGTCTCCAGTCAGTCGTTCCGCAAAGCGGGAGGCGTACCGGCCGTTGCAGAGATCCTCAATGTCACCGATCGAGCAACCGAGAGACTGGTTTTGGATTCCCTGAACAAGGAAAGCCCCGAACTGGTCGTAGAGATTCGAAGGTTGATGTTCGTCTTCGAAGATATCTCAAAGCTTGGGGACAAAGACATTCAAACCCTTCTCAAAAACGTCGAGACAGCCCAGTGGGCGATGGCTCTCAAGGGAGCCAGCACTGCATTGCAGGAAAAGATCATGCGCAACATGTCTCAGCGAGCCGCGGAAATGCTCAAGGAGGAAATGGAATTCCTCGGCAAAGTCAAAGTCAGCGAAGTCGAAGGGGTCCAGCAAAAGATCGTGGACGTGGTCCGCTCACTCGAGGAAACAGGTCAACTTGCTCGACCATCATCCACATCCGAAGAAGAGTTCGTGTCCTGAGTCTACCGGGCACCACCACCAAGACTCCGCCACTGTAATGGGCAGATATGTGCCACCCACCTATCAAATACGTGCCACCCACCTACTGTGCGATTTGCAAGCAAATCATTACCCTGGCGATCCGAAAATAAGCAA
>CAYXFO010000540.1:372-2899 GCA_964464255.1 uncultured Pirellula sp. | reverse complement strand
CTGAGATGCTCCTATCACTTCAAGCAGCTGGGGACAGCTGCTCTACAATGAAGTCGAGTTTGCACCATAACCGCCGCCGCCGGGGGTCTCGATGCGAATGGAATCCCCCTCTTCGATTCGAATTTGACACGATGCGGGGAGCTGCTGATGCTGGCCGTTGGCATGTATCCACACGTTGCTTCCAAGTTGCCCTGCATCTCCCCCGTCGAGCCCGAACGGTGCTGATGGACCGCGACGACTGGTAACCAACGACACTTCGAGCGGCTCGAGCGCTTGTATCTGTCGCACCATCCCATCGCCACCACGATTAAGCCCGCGACCTCCGCTCCCACGCCGTATACCGAACTTCACCAATCGCACCGGATATCGACTCTCCAGTATCTCGACATCGGTCAATCGCGTATTGGTCATGTGCGTGTGCACTGCGTCCGCGCCGGGCCCGTTCGCTGTAGCACCGCTCCCTCCACCAATCGTCTCGTAATAACCGAACGAACGGTTCCCAAAAAGGAAATTGTTCATCGTCCCTTGGCTAGCGGCAGCTAATCCGAGTGCGCCCAAGATACAGTCGACCACACGTTGGCTCGTTTCCACGTTCCCTCCCGCGACAGCCGGCCAATCCTCTTTGGAACCATTCCCCTGCGGATTAAGTATCCCCTCAGGAATAATGATTTCCACCGCGCGAAGAACTCCGGAATTCAACGGCATCGTATCGGCGATCGCGCAGCGAATACAATACAACACGGCCGCAGTAACGATACCGCGATTTGCGTTGAGGTTGCCTGAACTGGCAGGTCCAGTCCCCGTGAAATCCACCCGCAAATGCGGTTTGCCGTCTCGTACCGCTCGCTGAATCAAAACCTCGATACGACTGCCGTCATCCATGCAGTCCGACCATCGCCGATCCAGTTCTTCAAGCGTTGCAATCCACTGCCGCGTCTTCTCCTCCGCAGCCTCCAGGACCGACGCCAGGTACGTTAGCAATCGCTCCGACCCGAAACTCGCGGCCAATTCACGCATCGCTACTGCGCCGCGATCGTTCGCAGACTGCTGGGCAGCCAAGTCCGCCATGTTCTCGGCAACCGATCGCGATGGATACGCCGCAGTTCGCAGCAAATGCTCTACGTGTGCAGAACAATCCTCGACAGAGCAATCATCCCGTCCCCGAGCCAAAACCATCGGTGGAATCAATACTCCCTCCTCGCCGAGCCGTTTGGAATTCGGTGACATCGAACCCGGAGCGATACCGCCCACCTCAGCATGGTGAGCTCGCGATGCCACGAAGAATAGAGGCCGCAAATTCGCATCCACTTTTGAACCATCCAGAAACACCGGTGTCACCACCGTTATGTCCGGCAAATGGGATCCTCCGCAGTAAGGGTCGTTGGTGACGAAGCAATCCCCCGGTCTCATGCATGGAAAACGCTCGATCATCCCCTTGACCGTTTCACTCATCGCACCCAAATGCACAGGCACATGCGGGGCATTGGCGATCAATTCGCCCCGAGCATCAAACACCGCGCAACTAAAGTCCCTCCTCTGCTTGACGTTGACACTGATCGCCGTCTGCTCTAGCACAATCCCCATTTGATCGGCGATCGCCGCGATGCGTTGTGCCAAAACCTCTCTGAGCACCGGATCTATCGGACCTGTCTCACTTTGCAACTCCGGTGCATTGACTTGTTCAGAAAGAGTAATCGATAATGAGTCATCCGGTAGAACTACTCCTTCCCATCCCTTGTCGATATAGATCGTACTGCCGAACCGTTGAATCAATTTGGGGCCAACGATTCGGTCCCCGACAGCTAATTCAGACATATCGGAGGAACCCATCGATTGAGCTAACATCAACTCAGGTCTCGCGTTGGAGGCTTGTCCCCACAACTCCAAGATCTCCAGCGGTCGATCGGAACGCATGGAACCGAATCGACGTTGGTGCTCCCGATCGAAGCCGCTTCGGATTTCCAACATCTCCTGGTGTTCCCAAGGCAACCTCAGAATCCCTTCGGTCCCTTGATAGCGGAGTGCTACTTCGAACGCGAACTGCATCTCCTGTTCTGCGATCCCCTCGACATGCATTTGCTGCGCAAGTTCACTTCGCAGGCTATCGCAAAGGCCCGATAGGTGATCGACGGTGATCTCGCTGAGTGGGCGATACAGAGGGATTGTCTTAGCGCGTTTGATCTGTGCCAGGCCCATGCCCAGAGCGCTGAGCAATCCCGCATCGGGATGGTCGAGTATGCGAGTCATTCCAAGAAGTTCCGCTATTTCGCAAATGTGTTGTCCGGCAGCACCGCCGAATCCGACCAACACATGCTCGCGCGGGTCGGCACCCTGCTGAATCGAGATGGCTCGCACCGCCGAGGCCATTTGCTCATTCGCGATTCGGCGCAAACCTTGGACGAGCGATCGGCTGTCCAACTCCCCAAACCACGATTGGCGTTGAACCTGATGCAGCAATTCCGCGACACGGGTCTGCGATGCCTCGCGATCGAGCGGTATCGGGAATTGCGCCGGATCGATACGATCG
>CAYXFO010000540.1:0-362 GCA_964464255.1 uncultured Pirellula sp. | reverse complement strand
GATTCAGATCGGTCACAGTCAGCGGTCCACCGCGACCGTAGCAAGCAGGACCCGGGTCCGAGCCCGCGCTTTGAGGTCCCACTCTCAACTGCACGCCATCGAACCAGCACACACTTCCGCCGCCTGCAGCTACCGTATGAATGGCAAGGGTGGGAACAACCATCCGTACTCCTGCCTTGATGGTTTCATGTTCCAATTGCATGCGACCGTCGATTCGGCAAACATCGGTACTGGTTCCACCCATATCCAGGCCGATCAGTTTGGAGGCCTTGTGAGCATCGGCCAACGCTTCCAACGCAACCGCTCCCCCGGCAGGTCCGGACAATATCATTTCACGTCCCCATGCCAATGAAGCATCGACC
>CAYXFO010000539.1:0-2904 GCA_964464255.1 uncultured Pirellula sp. | reverse complement strand
ACGAGGTTACCGACTCTGCGAAGTGCGCCGCGATGGCTTTCTCGACGTTCTGGACCACCTGGGTTGACGTCAACGCCGTCAAGGATTCGGGCAGGGATTGCTGCTGCACATGGTTGAGCAACGCGACTCGCATGCCTAACAGTGCGAGCTTGTGGGCAGGGGTGCGATAAACACTTTGTGGATTCCAACGAGCTACTCTTTGCCGTTGTTTCCGCGTCGACTCCTGTTGGGCTTCGATCGCGAGGAGGATGCTGGGAGGTGTCCACAAGCCAGATGACTGACGGTCCAAACCGGAGAAGGCTTGCAATCGCGAGATTCGGTCATATTTCTCGAATTCCCTGGAGGAAAGTGGCTGGTATTGTGGGCACAAACGATCGACCCAGACCTCGACTTCCTGAGGGCTGAGGAGGCTCACGTCTAGGGCCCGATGGAGCAGGCAAACCAATGGCTCGATGGAGAAGAGGTATACCCGATAGTTTTGGTTGATTTGATAGAAGGTCACAATGGCCTTCTCAAATCGGGCCCGATCCCCCGTGTGCAAACAACTTGCCGCATCGAGAAAGACGAGCTTCTTCAGACGATCATGCGACCACGCCCCCAAGGGTGCAAGGATAGTGGTTGGTTCATCCAGTGGCGGACATCGCTGATAGATCGTATCGAGAAACGGGCGATTGCTCTCCGCAAATTGCGATAAGGGAATCGGATGCTCGACCCACGGAGCGGGAGCGTCATTATTCTTGGATTCCAAGAGAATCGAAATTTGGGATTCGAAGTAAGGATGCTGGATCTGAGCGACGATGTCCTGCCACTGGGCGACCTTTTCCCGATCCGACGCGCTCAGCGCATCCGACTTGACAGGTTGAAGCCCCGCATGCTTCAAGGCCTCCTTTTCGGACGCTTGCAATTGATTGGCCGCGGCTCGCAAGGAGAGCACGACGTTCCCTGCTCTCCATTCGGAGTCGATCATCTTTGCTCCGAGCATACCGACGGATCCAACGACCAACAGAGTTGCAGTGACGGCGAATACCATCCACGCTGGCCATCGGGGTTTGTTGTATCTATTCACGATTCTGCCCCTTCGAAATCAAGTCTGCAGGGATGGTTTCCCAGTCTCCCCGCCAAGTAATCGCTGGTTCATACCATGCTGTGGGTACTAGAACGACGCCATCCACGACATCGCACAGATCATCGCGGCGGAGGAGGAAGTGCTCTCGCTGGACCTCTCGCTTTGCCTTCGCCTCCGAAGAACCGGTCGCGGAATCCAGCAGATCCCACAGTCTTGCTACGTGAAGATCGCGTTCGCGAGCCAAGCGGATGCTCAGCGGGACTGCCCCCGTGAAGCGAAGGTCTTGAAGGTACCCATAATCGAGATAGTAATCACCTAACATGTTGCCGCTGCTCAACCAAGCACGCGCAGCATTCATTTGACTTTGGTCGTACCAATCCGACGCTAGCGCTTTGCGGCGGGCGTCGTCCCGAGCTTGTCCGTTCGCAAGAAACTTCAATAAGGCTTGGTAGAGCGAGTCCCCGATCTGATCGCGGGCGTGTGGCTGAAGGCATTCCCTGAGCGCCACCAATTCAATCCGTTCTGCGAGGTCGCATGCTCTCAGTTGCCTCCTGTCTCTCAAGGTTCGCACGATCTGCGGTACATGCGACAGGATGGTGCGATAATCGTCGGACTCCGAAGATGTCTCTTGTTGGGATGCTGTGTTCGCAGATGAAATTTCGCTGCGAAGTGCCGACAACTCGGCTTTGAATAACGCCAACTGGATGTCAACGCTATTCCCACCCAGCCAGAAATCGACATCGCCTGCTCGACGTGTCAATGTCTTGCAATACGTTTGACGGACTTGTTCATTGGAATCCAGCAGCATCGATACGGAGTCCTTTCCTTCAGCGACGAACTGCGGTCCTGGAACAAATGGAATCGAAGCCATCGCTGGTGAACCTCCTGAGGCAAATCGCACCAATTCGGTCCGAGTTGCTGGCGGCATGCTCGGCAAATTCCAGATGTCCCTAAGCCCAGGCAACCAAGGAATCGTCAAAGCGATCGCCGCAAACGCGCCGTGCTGAAGGTAGTATTTCCAATCGATCCGACGTTCCATCCACGCCTTCATCATCCACCATGTGGCTACCATCAGGATCGCAAAGGTGGCGATGAAGATCCACCAAGGTGCGCCCATGAGAAGCGCAGCAGATAAACAGTAAAGCCCCATCGCCACCATGGCGATCGGTGCCGCGATCGCCGAGATAATCGGACTAGCAATCAGTTGCGACACCCATTGCCCGGTAATGTAAATCGCTAACGCAATCGCGAGGCAAGTAAACGTTTCGACCAAGTCCAGCGAGTTGTTCTCGCGCAAGCTCCAGTACCGTGCCAACCCCAAGCCCAACAGAATCGTGAGCGGAATCCAATGCCGCGTCCACCACAGCAACGAAGGGGATACCCCGCGATCGGCATAGAAGCGAACTCGCTGGGCCATGCTATCCCCTTGGTAAGCAAACACGCCCATCCAAAGAATCAAAAGCGAACCGATCATCCACAAGGGGACGCTCGAATCTCGCGAGATGACGTTGCGAGTCATGTCGTTGTCGGAAAAGTCAAACAACCGGTTAGGCCCAGCGATCAACAACCACAAACCGCAAAACACACCAACGGCTGTCCACAACATCCAGCTTTGACGTACCATCTGCCAAAGCATGCCGGTGCCCGCCGTCGTGCGAGGCCAGAGCGTCCAAGCCTCGGCGGTCCTCTCGCTTCGCATCGCAACCTTCAGCCCCAGCCATCCCGAAGCGGACCGCGGTGCAACTCTGGCGGAAAGCTCGCGTTGACTTGCGATCCATCCGAGGGTCAAGGCGATCACGTAACCTACGGCAAGGCATGACAAGTAAACGGCGGAATCC
>CAYXFO010000538.1:0-2911 GCA_964464255.1 uncultured Pirellula sp. | reverse complement strand
ACAAGCGGACCGCGTCGGATTGAGAACGCTTGAATCGGACAACGGGGATCGCTCGATGTCCGAAGGGTTCAACTAATCTTGGAAAATGCCGGGGAATCGCTAGAGACCTCGGTGATTTCGGTTCGTGGTCACGAGAATTCGGTACCTTTAGTCGATAGGTTTGGGGTAGAGCACATGAGGAAACGGCAACGTGGACTTCTCTTGAAGAGGAATGCGCGATGGCTGGCGGAACAGATCCGAGAGGGACTGGTCCAGCAATCCGAAAGCCGCAAATCCCGGGCGATTCACTTTGAACCGCTGGAACGACGCGAGCTGATGGCAGCCGATTTCTTTGAAATCACCGGATCCGCTTCAGGCGCGAGCAGTTTTGGTCAGGTTGCTACATCGGGCTTTGTATCTGCACCGGTTGGATTCGGTTCGATGTCCGGGTCCGGAATGCAGGCTGAGGGAGAGGCTGCACCCGACTCCGTCGCGTTCGCCAAAGCGCTCGCAGCGTCAGGCGCTAAGCTTTTCGGAGCGGATTGGAACGCGACCACGACTCAACAACGAGCCTTGTTCAACGAGGGGGCGATTTATCTTCCCTACTTCGAAGTGACCAATCCGGATCGCACACCCAACTCGCTCGCGACACAAGAAAACATCACCATCTTCCCAACTTGGAAGTTCGCCAACGGCACAGTTTCCGCGGGGTTGAAGACCCTTCAAGAGCTTTCGACCCTTTCCGGAGTCGCGATCCCCAGCGGTTCCGATCCCACATTGGTCGAGATCCCGAATCAAACGGTCTTGTTCCGATCACCTCTGCACATTCCCGTCGATACCTACGATCCCAATGGCGGTCCCTTGACAGTCACTGTCGAGAGCAGCAATCCATCGGCAGTAACTGCGGAGATGGTGACCAACCCTAAATCGCTCCGAATGGTGGTAGATGGCTTTGGCGAGATGGTATTCCGGCTCTTTGCTGACGAAGCGCCGCGACCTGTCGGGCGTATCGAGCAATTGGTTAATTCTGGCTTCTACAACAAGACGGCAACCAACAAGATCATCTTCCATCGAGTGATCGATAACTTCGTCATCCAGGGAGGCGACCCTACCGGAACCGGTAGCGGTGGCTCATCTCTGGGTAACTTCAACGACCAGTTCAACGTCAACCTTCAGCACAACCGCACGGGAATTTTGTCGTACGCCAAGTCTACCGATGACACCAACGATTCGCAGTTCTTCATTACCGAAGGCCCTCAACGGCATTTGGATTTCAACCACTCGATCTGGGGACAGCTGATTGAGGGAGAATCGGTTCGTCAGGCTATTTCGCGAACCAGTGTCAACCAATCGCGCCCCACACAAGAGGTCGTGATCAACTCCATGGAAATATTCAACGACAACCGCAACGGGTTGATTCGTTTGAAGTCCCAGGCAACCAGTGGAAGCGCAACGATTACTGTTCGAGTCACCAACTCTGAAGGCCGAACCTTTACTCGTACATTCGTCGCTACCGCGGCAGCCGACACAAGCAACGGCGGTCCGTTCCTAAATGACATCACTGTTCCTGCGATCGCTCCTGGCCAGACGGTCACGATCCCGCTGACCGCGCAGGACAAAGAAGGAGATGGGATCTTCTTTGACGCTTCCCGCCTAGGAACCGTCCCCTACCAGTTCAACATCAATAACACCACCGGTCAATTGCAAGTGACTGCGCCTACGAACTTTTCCGGTTCGTTCGATTTATCGGTGGGAGTCCGGGCATCCAATTCCAGTTCGACCGCGGATCTATTCGACACCCAGCGATTGACATTCCAAGTCAATGCTCCTGTCACGGCTCCCACCTCTGTGGACCTGATCGCGGCTAGCGACAGTGGTATCAGCGACAGCGATAACATCACCAATGCTGGCACTATGCAGTTCGTTGTTTCTGGTACAACCACCGGAGCCACCGTCGATTTGAAGATTGGAGATCAGATTGTAGGATCTGCAATCGCGGCCGGTGCGACTACCACCATCACCACCAACCAAATTGCATCCCTGGGAGCCGGAACTCGCTCTATCGTTGCGACGCAGCGGATCAACAATCAGACTTCGCCTGCATCCCCCGCGCTGAATCTCACCTTTGACAATACGCCTCCGGCGGCAATTCCTGCTTCCAATCTTCCGACCCAAGCGAACGTAGGTACAGAGCTCCGAGTTGACTTGGTTCATCCTGACGAAGGAAGAGACCTTCGCTATACACTCGAAAATGCTCCTGCTGGCATGTCGATCGATTCACAGACTGGCCTATTGATCTGGACTCCGACTGCGGCGCAGCGCGGTCCGCAGACAGCAACGCTTCGAATCAGCGACTCGGCTGGGAATTCGCAAGCCCAAGTCATGGCTATCAACGTCGCTGACACACAGTTGATCAAAGTAGACCTACAACCATTTAGCCTCGACGGTAGCCCCTTATCGTCTCTTGCTCTGAACCAGGAATTCAACCTGCGTGTTGTTATTCAAGATCTTCGAGCAATTCCCACGGGAGGCGGAGTGTTCTCCGCCTACATGGACTTGCTTTACGACCCATCCAAAATCGAACTTGTGGGTACCTCTCCGGTCATTTTTTCTGATCTCTATGGAAACGGGCAGACCGCGGACACTTCCACGCCTGGTATCATCGACGAGGTCGGTGCATTCTCGAGTCTGACCAGAGGACCTGGAACTAGCCCCCAGACTATTTTCGCTGTGAGCATGCGAGCCAAAAGCGCTGGACCAGCCTTCTTTAGCACCAACGCAGCCGAAAATACGGGACGCAGATTTTCCGTATTCGGACAAGATAATGCCGTAGCGGACGAACGAGTCGGTTTCGGGACTCGAACTGTCAACATTACGCAGAATTTTTCAGCAGTAAATGACACTTTCAGCGCGAATGAAGACAGCACGAATA
>CAYXFO010000537.1:0-2913 GCA_964464255.1 uncultured Pirellula sp. | reverse complement strand
CACTGTATCTTAAGGGTGGGTTTGGTTATGGCGAAATCAAAAAGCGTCTAGCGGACGCAGCAGATGTTTTCCTGGATCCGTTGCGCATCAAGCGGCAGACGCTGGCGCAAGATGAGAAACTGGTGAACAACACCCTCGAGGCGGGCGCGAAGCGTGCGCGTGAGGTCGCGTCATCGGTACTGAATCGTGCCCAGTCTGCTTGTGGGCTGAGAGTCTGAAAGTCTAAAAGGTCGCTGAGTCGATGAAGCTGAAGAGTGCGCCCGAGGACTTTTGTGTCGACGAGTTGAGCGATATCCGAATCGGTCGAGGTGGCCATGCGCTTTATCGACTTACCAAAAGTGGTTTAGGAACCCCGGAAGCGGTTCAAGCCATTCTGCACCAATGGAATCTGCCCCGTCATCGCCTCTCCTATGGAGGGCTCAAGGATCGTCATGCTTCGACAACTCAGCACCTGAGTATCCAGAACGGTCCGCGAAGCGATTTCGAAGAGCGGTCTTTTCAGCTGGAGTACCTCGGTCAGATCGCCCGACCCTTTGTTGCAACGGATATTCGAAGCAATCGCTTTCGGATACGACTGCGAGCGATTCCGGCAGCGAAACGAGAAGAGTACGAAGCACGTATCCGGTTTACGCGGGCACATGGAATGGTCAACTACTTCGACGATCAACGCTTTGGCTCGATCGGTTTTTCCGGTGAGCTGATCGGCGCTGTATGGTGCAAAGGGAATTACGAGCGAGCATTGTATCTTGCCCTTGCCGACCCCAATTCACACGATCGACCACGAGAAAAAGAGCAGAAGGAAATCCTGCGTCAGCACTGGGGTGATTGGAATTTATGCAAAGAGCGACTCGATCGATCGCATCGCCGAAGCATCGTGACGTATTTGGTCGATCATCCCGCAGATTTTAAACGTGCTCTAGCACTCGTGCGTCAGGATTTGCGAGGAATCTATGCTGCAGCGTTCCAAAGCTGGGTGTGGAACCGATGGTTATCGCGTTTGATTGAAACGGCATTCGGGGCATCGAATGTATGTTGGTTTGACTCGCGAAGCGGTCGATTGGCGTTGCCCTGGCAAACGGATGAGCTGCGAGAGGAGTCATGGCTTTCGTTAGCATCGGGAGCGTTGCCACTTCCCTCGGCTCGCATTCACTCATGGCCTGAAGGGACGTTGCCTGTACTCGACGAGGTTTTAAGTCCCTTGTCCATGACCGTGCGCGAGATGCGGTTCAAGTATCCCCGCGACACTTTCTTTTCGAAGGGAAGCAGAGCGGTCCGGTTGTTGCCAGCTGACCTGACTTGGCGATGGGAGGAAAACTCCCAAATGAGGGGGGCGAGCGATTGGTGTTTGAACTTTGAGTTGCCCCGAGGTTGTTATGCCACCATGGCTATTCGTCAATGGACGCTTGAGACGAACGATCTCGAGGAGACGGAAGAGAGTGATTCATTGGTGAATGACGAGTAGATTATGTTTGGTGCTGCGATTTTTGACTTGGACGGAACTCTCATCGATTCGCTGGTGGACATTGCCAATGCGGCCAACGAGGTGTTGATAGAGCATGGCAGGGATGCAGTTCCTATTGAGCGGTATCGCACGCTGGTTGGCGATGGGGTTGGGGTTTTGATGGAGCGGTTGATACCGGAGGTTGCGACCGATCCTGCCTTGCTTGCGACCTGCACATCCAGTTTTGCCCGTCATTACGAGGAGCATTGGAATAAAACATCCAAGCCGTACGAAGGTATTCCGCTTCTATTAAAATCCCTCTCTGCTATCGGAATGCCGATGGCGGTTTTATCGAATAAGCCGGATGGATTTACGCGGCGTTGCATTGATTATTTTTTTCCCACGATCGCATTTGCCGTAGTTCTCGGGCATTCGGAGCGTTTTCCGAAGAAACCGCATCCGGCGAGCTCTCTCTGGCTTGCCGACTTCTTGGGAACTCCTGCCGATCGTATCGCTTATGTGGGTGATACGAACACCGACATGAAAACTGCGGTTGCAGCAGGCTTTTTTGCGATGGGAGTGGCGTGGGGTTTTCGTACGCGAGAGGAACTCTACCAGAGTGGCGCGCGTGTGGTCTACGACCAACCAAGTCAACTGCTGGCTGGACTGCTCGACCGCTGAGGGTGCGAAAACGATCGACCTTCGATGCACATGCTCGTTTTTGAGGTAGTGTTTTCGGTGGATCGAATGCTCAAGTTGTTGGCAGTTTTTCGTTGCTGGAAAGGTGCGTGCTTCCGTGAATCTCGTCCGATCAGAACAGTCAAAGCAGGGTGAATTCGAGAACATCAAGCGACGAATCCATCAGCGATTGGTGGACAAGCTCGATTTGTCGCGAGTGGGCGATCTCAAGGGAGAATCATTCCGTCGCGAGATCCGGATGGTTGTGGAGCAACTGTGCGACGGCGAGAACAGCTACCTCAACCGAACCGAGCGAGACCGGCTGGTAGAAGAGGTTCTCGATGAAACACTCGGACTGGGGCCGCTAGAGTTTTTGCTGAAGGATACGTCTATCAGCGATATCCTCATCAATGGTCCCAAGAACATCTACGTCGAGCGACGCGGGAAACTCGAGAGGACCGATGTTGAGTTCCGCGACAACAAGCACTTGATGCAGATCATCGACCGAATCGTGTCTCGTGTGGGACGACGTGTTGACGAGACGTGTCCGATGGTTGACGCGCGTTTGGAAGATGGTTCGCGCGTAAACGCGATTATTCCGCCGTTGGCACTCGACGGTGCGGCAGTCTCCATCCGACGTTTCGGATCAACGCCGCTGGCGCTCGAGGGACTTTTGAACTTCAAAGCCTTCACACCCGAGATGGTTATGTTGCTCGAAGGGTGCATCAAAGCTCGTCTGAACGTGATCATCAGTGGAGGCACTGGTTCAGGTAAGACGACTTTGCTCAATACCC
>CAYXFO010000536.1:0-2913 GCA_964464255.1 uncultured Pirellula sp. | reverse complement strand
CTATACAACCATTCCTTTCTCTCCGATTCTTGAGGCAAACACGATCATGACGACTCCCTCCCGCGTCGCTCCCCGACGACGATTTCTCTCGCAAGCTGTGGCAACCGGTGCTGCGGCGACTCTTCTTTCGTCTGCATATATCAGCCAAGCCGATGATCAGCCGGTCAAGTCTCGCAGCTCGACCATCGTACCTCCCGAAGGCAAACGTATCTTGCTCTCATGCAAGCTCTCGATGATTCAAGCTGAGGCAAACGGCAAGGCGTTGTCTTTGGTCGAGCGTTTGAAGATGGCACATCAAGCAGGCTTCGATGGAGTCGATTTTGATGAAGCCGGTAAGTTCACGGTTGACCAAGCTCGCTCTGCAGTCCAAGAGTCGGGGGTCTTTTGCCACAACGCCATCAATCATGAACATTGGAGCAAGCGACTGACCAGTTCGAAAGAAGAAGATCGCCGCGCAGGGGTCGCGAACATAGCGCATTGCATTCGCATCTCGCATGCGATCGGAGGGAGTGGGGTTTTGATCGTGGTCGGACGTGGCGAAGACGGATCAGAATCCGAGATCAACGAACGAGCCCATACTGAAATCAAAAAACTACTCCCGCTCGCGGCTTCGCTCGGTCAACCGATCTTGATCGAGAACGTGTGGAACAGGATGCATTACGATCACGATAAGCCACCCGAGCAGTCTCCCAGTCGCTTCATCGAGTTTGTCGATAGTTTCTCAAGCCCTTGGGTCGGGATGTATTATGACATCGGCAACCATTGGAAATACGGTCAACCTCGCGAGTGGCTGCGGGCCTTTGGACATCGTTGCGTGAAGCTTGACATCAAAGGCTTCAGCCGGGCCAAGGATAAGTTTGTCGACATCACCTCTGCCGATGACGATGTGCCTTGGGATCAAGTGCGACAGGGGCTCGACGACATCAGCTGGAGCGGCTGGACCACCGCCGAAGTCGGTGGTGGCGATGTGCAGCGATTGACAGTTGTTCGCAAACAAATGGAAAAGGCCTTCAACCTAGGGTAATCGACCTTGGCACGTTTCAGGTTGAGACGGTCCAATAGGCCGCAGCTTTGAAACCTAGAAAGTGGTACCTATGGCTACTGCCAACGAATCATCAAACGCCCCTTCTCGGGTTGCTCCTCCGGGAGTGACCATTCGAGGCAAGCGGTTCGTTGCGCCGTTCGTCATCGTCTTGCTCCTCCTGTTGGCATGGACGTTGTCGATTGCGATCCAATTCCAAACCATCATGACGCGGCTCGATCGCGCGCGATCCGATTGGCCTGCTGCTTCGCAAGACCTCGCGAAACGCTTCGCGGCATTCGACGCAAACCTCAAGTCGTCCGGTGTTTCCATCAACGACGCGGACCTTGTCGCGTGGAATGAAGCATATGCCGCCTACCAGGAAACATCCCAGTACGATCGCCAATCGATCCATGCAGCCACCTTGGAACGTATCCGTTCGAAAGCTGGAGATCGAAGTGTTCCTCTTGAATCCACCCCCTCCATCAAACAATTGCTCGCACGCGAGCAAGACCGACTGCAGGCTCAACAAAGCATGGTCGGGCGCTGGGCCATCACGGCGCTCCGATTGAAATTGCCCGGGACCTTTTCGGCGAGCGAGTGAATCATGGATTGGACCACCTTCATCGGCCACCATCGCCAACGCCAATGGTTCGCGAGCGCGATCGGCAGCAATCGTCTCGCAAGTACGTTTCTGCTCGTCGGACCAAGCGGTATCGGCAAACGGACCTTCGCCGAATTGATCGCAAAAACCATGCTCTGCACCACCAACTCTCCCGCGAGTTTTCAACCTTGTGGCCATTGTGAAGCGTGCGTGCAGGTGGAAGCGAACACACATCCCGATGTCCTTCGCGTAAGAAAAAATGAGGACAAGACTGAACTCTCCATCGACCAACTCGTCGGTAGCAAGGATGCTCGAATGCGAGAGGGACTCTGCTATGAGTTGCGGATGCGACCCTACTCCGGACGTCGCAAGATCGCCATCATCGACGATGTCGACACCTTCAATGTTGAGGGTGCCAATAGCCTCCTCAAAACCCTTGAAGAGCCGCCTGCGGGTTCGATGATCTTCTTGATCGGAACCTCGGAGCAACGGCAGCTGCCGACCATCCGGTCCCGATGCCAAGTGGTCCGATTCGCACGATTAACCGACGAGGAACTCGCCACCCTCCTGGTTCGGTTGGGGAAGGTCTCACGTCTCGAAGAAGCGAACCGAGTAGCTGCTGCAGCCCACGGGTCGATCGAATCGGCTGAGAGTGCACTGGATGAGACCCTCTCTGAGCTTCGAAGCAAATTGCGAGAGAGCTTGATTCAATCCCCCTTGAATTTCACAGGACTTAGCCAGGAGATCGACAAGCATCTCAAGTCGATCGGCACCGATGCCCAGCCTCGCCGCGAACGATTGAAATGGATCCTCGATCAAGCCTTGGATGTTTTTCGAAATTCCATGCGAGGAAATCTCGGCCTCGAGTGTGACCTCGATGCTCGATTGCGATTGCCTCCTAGCGAACTGTCGACGTTGATCCAGCGTACCGAGGAGGCGCGCGAGCAAGTCGATCGCAACGTCAGCCCAGCCGTCCTAGTCGAAGCCTGGACGGCATCGTTGTCGGAGAACCTCTGAAATGAGTTGTTCCTGTCATTCTTGTCCCTCTAGTCATTGTGGTCAACGAGGTCATTCAGGTCATCGATTCAATTCGCCGGTGCCTGAAACCCTTCGCGAAAGATGAAGTACACCGCACCGCATAGACATAGAGCTGCCCAGAGAAAATCCCATCGCAACGATTGCTTCATGTAGACAACCACGAACGGCACAAAAACGCATAGCGTGACGACTTCCTGGATGATCTTCAACTGAGGAAGGGTGAGGACCGAGCTGCCGATGCGATTGGCGG
>CAYXFO010000535.1:0-2918 GCA_964464255.1 uncultured Pirellula sp. | reverse complement strand
TTGGTGCCGTGCATCAGCAGTTTCTGAAGCGCCGTCCCGTCTGGGAATGGTGGTTGGGCGGTGAGAAGGAAGTACAGGGTGCAACCGAGCGAGTAGATATCGCTTCGCACATCGGCAACGCGAGGGTCGTGAGCTTGTTCGGGCGAGATGTAATCGAACGTTCCCAGTGTTACACCGCTGGCGGTGAGATCTCCGGTGGATCGGTCCAACTCGGTGGTTCTGGCCAGCCCCATATCGACGATTTTGGCTCGGCCATCTAGGCCGATCAGGATATTCGAGGGCTTAATATCGCGATGGACCACGCCTCGTTCGCAGGCGTGCTGCAGTGCCTCGGCCACTTGGCAGGTAAGGCGAGTTGCGTCATCGACACTCAGCGGTCCACGCTCGAGCACCAGTTGTCGCAAGTTCGTCCCTTCGATGAACTCGAAGACGATATAGCTCCACCGCTCCGTCTCGCCGACGTAGAAGACTTGAGCGATGTTCGGATGGTCGAGTTTGGCGGCGCTTTGGGCTTCCATGCGAAATCGTCGTAACGATTCCGCACGGCGCTGCGACATTGGAACTACCTTGATCGCTACGACGCGGTCGAGTCGCAGATCTCTTCCGCGAAAGACGGCTCCCATTCCACCGACACCGACTAATGATTCGATGCGGTAATGATCGAGGTTTTGACCAACTAGTTCGTGGACCGTTTCGTTGGGGCGGAGTTGATCAGAGACATCTGGACCGAGAGATGTCGGGAGGGCAAATACATCTCCCTCGCGAATCTTCGTGCGTTCGGTGTCTAACGAAGGGATCGAATCATTTTGCACCGAGGAGGACATGACGATCGCTGGTAGAGGGTAGCATTACTTGTCACCGGACGCACCGCCGGACGCACCATCAGATTCACCGCCGGACTCCCCGGATTCACCACCATTATTGGCATCGGAGTTGCCTGCATCCACAGGTAGATCAACTTGTCCGTCGCTTCCAACAATCGCTTCGCACGCGGACTGCAATGCGTTCACGTACTGACGCGTTGAATTAACGAGCGAATTAAGGTCCTTGATTTTGTCATCGTTGAGAGCTTTCTGGAGTGAGTCGATTGCGGTGATCACTGAATCGAGGTTTGCTTTGCGCGCTGCTTCGGCAGAGGCAAGAATCCCCTTGGTAGGATCTTTGCTTCCGCGGGATTTGCCGAATCCATCTAGCCCGTAGTGAATTTTTTCGAGTCGTTGCTGCAGGATGCGTCGAGCGACGCGTACCTCCTTGGGTTGTTCTTCAAAGGCATTCTTGGGCTTGGGAGGAGTTGGGGCACCACGTCCAGGCCCTAAACCGCCCCCTTCTCCGTCATCGCTTCCCGATCCGCCGCCACCGCCTCCGGCACCGCCTGGCAGCCCGGGGCCGCCTCCACCAGGCATCCCTGGTCCTCCACCTCCCATGCCTGGAAATCCACCCGCTGCAGCCGTCGTTTGAGCGCAGCGACGATTCCAAGACCGTAAGCTGGCCTGAAGAAATTTGATGGTGCTTGTCTCTAACTCGACCAACTCTTCAGCAGATAATTCCGGTTTAGCTGTTTGTCCAAAACATTGCACTGCGGTTTCGACAAGCCACTCCGACTCGGAATTGTATTTTTGGAGGGCTGGCTTGATGAGCGACAACAGAACCGGCTTGGCTGCCTTCGCAGACTCGGACTCGCCATTGGCGATGATTGAGAGGTTTTCAATCATCAGTTCGCGAAGATAGGCTTCTTCCTCGCTACCCCGAGCCGCAGGCTTTTGTGCGCCAAGAAAAGCTTCTGCATTGGATACGAATTTTTTGCGTGCTAACTCCATCGTGTTTGCATCCATGCCTTGCCAAGTCCAATGCCTCGGCAAATGGGTCAGCGAAGCGGCGACCATACCATCGTTTTCTGTTGGTACGAAAATTCGAAGAAGAATTTTGGTTCCTTCTGGATCGGGTAAGCCTCCGCTTTGGCTGGAGGCTGGCTGTCGATTCAATCGACCAGCAATGACTGCTGCAATAATTCGGGAAGATGGATGAGCGGGCTTGCCGTCTTTGTCCTTACCATTGATCACATCCAATAGGATGCGGGCCAACATCTTGTTGTAGTCCTCAAGGGTCTTCAGATTGCCGCGACTCTTGCGTTCCATGACCTCGATGTCGTTGAATAGTTCTGAGCGAGCATCATTCATCGTTGCTGCATTGGCTTGCAGCAAGCGGGGCAGAAGATTTTCCTTGTAGTAAGCTTCAATCCCAGCCAGATCCATCTTTTCGGGATTTAGCAAGTCATCCTTTTCCTTTCGCCGTTTTTCACCGGCGGGGTCAGGAGGAAGAACGCGGTATTTCGACTCTGCTTCCTGCCCGTGGGCAGGAAGGTACGTAGAGCAGCTCGCAACCAAAGCGACGAGTGATACGATCGAAAGATAGGTTCGAAAATGGGTCATAACTCGTTTCACCATGTGCGCAACTCCACCCTAAACACCCCTAACACCCGGCGATTGGGCTGGGGAATCAATCCGCATGCTCTATTCCAGAGTACGACAGGCTGGGGGCAAGTGTCAACTTTTCAGCCCCCGAAACGGTCGAGAACCCTAGAAATCGACCAATAATCATTGGCGATTCGGGCCCTTGCCCCGCTGCTGGCATCCATCTCGTCATTGAGAGGGACTTGGTTTGTCAGGTCCCGATTTCGAAGTTTGCTTGTCGTCGTATCCGAAATCACCCATCGCTGACGAACGTACGGCAGCGAAGAGAGAGGCCAAATCATCTTTGAGATTAGACTCCTCGATATCGTCCGTGTATATGGAACGAGCGCTGGGCAATTCCGTTACCGGTTGGGGCATCTCTAACTTCGGTGCAAGAGGTTGTTTCTCGCTCAAAGATTCTTCAACCTTTTCGGTGGCCGCAGCCACCCTCGAACCTTCCGATTCCTC
>CAYXFO010000534.1:0-2935 GCA_964464255.1 uncultured Pirellula sp. | reverse complement strand
ATCGGCGACCCGATGCGAGGCGGAGAACTGTTTCGGGAGCAAGGGAGGTTACAGTGTTCGCGTTGTCATCAAGTTGCCGGCACAGGTGGAGCGATCGGCCCAAGCATGGACTCGATCGGGCGATCGCAGTCCGAATCGCAAATGTTTGAATCGATTGCCGAACCCTCAAGGCAAATCGACCCGAAATATCAAACGCTTCGGATTCTGACCCAAGACGGCGAAGTATTCACGGGACTTTTGGTATCGGAATCCGACACGACGATCCAGGTCGTTTCTGCAACTGGCGAAAAACTCAATGTGCCTGTTAGCGAAGTATCCGAGCGTCATCTCGAATCGACATCGCTGATGCCCGCTGGATTGCTGGAACAACTCACCGCGCAGGAATTGGCCGATCTTTTGGCGTATCAGGGTACGCTTCGCTAACGTTCGGTCTTCTCGGCGCGAAACGGCATCAGGAACAAAGATCGCAGGCTCGATGTCTCTGCTGCATCCGGATGACTATCGATTCCATAGATCAATGACTCTTTCGGTGCGGCGGCAAACGTGCCAAAGAGCCGATCCCAGATCGAGAAGATGTTGCCGAAATTGCGGTCGGTCAGCGGTTGCTGATGATGGTGGTGGACATGATGCATGTTGGGGGTCACGATCACGAGGCTCAGCCAGCGGTCGATGAGGGCGGGTAGGCCGATGTTGGCGTGATTGAATTGGGACAGCACTACCGACAGACTCTGATAGAGCATCACCATCCATATCGGAGACCCGGTGACGACCACTGCCAGCGTGGTGAAGGTAAAGCGAACCAAACTTTCGCCCGGATGATGTCGATTCGCGGTGGTGGTATCCACGAAGGGATCGCTGTGATGCACTGCATGAAAACGCCATAGAACATGAACTTTGTGCTCGACCCAGTGCGCAAAATACGCGCCGATGAGGTCGAGCAATAACAACCCGAGCGTTAGCTGCACAAGCACAGGGGTGCTCTTCAGCCATGCAAGAACGCCGAAGTCGTTCTCTTGCGCCCAATCGGTTGCCCGGAGGAGCAAGAATGCCAACGCGAAATTGATGGCGATCGTTGTGAGTGTGAAGACCAGATTGACGCCAGCATGCTTCCACTTGTTGTATCGGAAGACAAAGAGGGGCGCGGCGCTTTCAAGGCACCAAAATAACGCGATCCCTCCGACCAGAATCAGGCTTCGGTGAGACGAAGGGATGTTCGAAAAATATTGGGCAATCGCGTCGATCACAGGCCACCTAAGAGTGTCTTCCATTGGTGATAATCATACCGGGTATATATCTCGCGGAAATCACCCAAGGTCTGCTTTGCTTTGGCACTCACATGCCAGGAATACTTCTGTTAATCGCTACAACCCGCACTGCTCGACTTTTTTCATCTGAGTAATGGTTCTTCGATTGAGCATCGCGTCGCGGGATTCCGTTGTACACTCAAGTGAACCTTCTATCGGCCTGAGGTATAAGCAATGAATATTTCCCGTGCGGACAACAACCCCGTTTTGATCCAGATGGACCCACAGTTTTCCGCGAATGCAACGAAGGTGCAGATAGCCAATGCCGTTGCCGTGAAACAGGCTAAGGTCAACAAGGAAGTGGCCCAGACGGCGATCGACTTGCTTGAAACCGCAAGCCAAATCGGTTCCAGTCAGACGCCTGGGAGAGGTATTGACGTACGTGCCTAGCCTTGGCCGCGATGGTTCGCGCAAGACATCGCATTACAAGTTAGACATCTAGTCGTCCTAGAGACGACAAGCTCTGTTGCCGCTATCTTGCATTTGGCGGCTTGATTTCGCATACTCTCATGCGATTTCGCTCACCACTCTTCCGTTGTGGCACGCACCCTCTTTCTATCAATCGCGCTATTAGACTTTGATTCCTCCGGAATAGGTTGAACATCATGGGTTGGTTCTCTAACGGCATGGACGAATACATGAACGCTTGCCGGGAGCGTCAGGGGTTTCTTCAGTCACAGGAGCAATGGTTGAATGATGAGTCTGCGAAGTATCAGGAAAGCGCTGAGCAATTCCAAAAAACGCGAGACCGAATTCGCCAAGAAACTGTTGGATATCTTCTACCGGAAGTCAGTGATGGATACCTGCAGGAATTGGAGAAGAAGCTGTCCTATCCGATACTGATTGCAACGAAGCGCGAATATGACGCCGAGTTCCAGCAAGTAGAAAAACGCCGCATAGAGTTGGAAGCGTCCGATGACATCAAAAACTACGACTTCAATCTTTACCAAATCGACGATGTGCTAAATGGGTTGACTCCGGGCTACGAAGCCGCCACGAAGCGAAAAAACTTATGGGAGGACTGCAGCTACTTCAAGAATCTGTCTCAAAGAAATTACTTCACGCCGGAGGGTAGCAAGGGTTGGTGGAATGCGATTCTCAATTGGCGCGATGTTTCCTTGCTGATGACAAGACTTCGCAAAGGTGGCGAGATATACAGCAACCCGACCAATGTGCGGGATGCCTATCGACTGTTCGCCGACCAAGCCGACGAAGTGATCAAAGCCTACGATCGCAAGCAACGCGAGAAAAACCGCCTCGTAGGCTTGAAGGATGAACTGCAACGTCTGCGTAAAGAACCTGAGAACCTATTGGTTCGACTCTATCAGAAATTGAGCGAGATGATCCTCGAGCATCTTGAGATTGCTCCGGAGGAAGTGCGACTCCAGATGGCGAAACAAGACCCCTATCTCGATACCTTCTTCCGAAAAGCGCTCGGCACACAAAAGCAAATCAAGTACCTAAAGGAATTAGCGGTCGTTCGAATCGATTCCCAACGCGAACAACTGAGGCAGGAATTGAGCAAGCTGAAAGAGAAGATCACCAAGCTTGAGTTCCAGAAGATGCGTGGGAAGAGCAAGGTGTTCAATCAGCAGCAAATAGCTCAAATGCGTGATGTGAAGGCTGACAAG
>CAYXFO010000533.1:0-2938 GCA_964464255.1 uncultured Pirellula sp. | reverse complement strand
TGGCTATGAAACTGATCGATGCCATGACCGACGGCCGAGCGATCGACCCTAGTCTCCTGTGGGACCGACGACCGAAAGGAAGTTGACGGGCTCGAATCGCCCATCATTCTGATAGCGGTTTCAACCCAGTGCGTCGCTATGGGTCAGTCAGTCGATGCTTTCGATCTTGTGGCTTTTTCGGCAGATGCCCAATGTCTATACTGGGAATGGTTTCTTTCCAACCAATGCGATCGAAAGAGATTAACAGATTCGCATCATCCACCCGTACGAGGTAACGAGTTATGCCCCTCAGCGTTTGCTCCTTGTGGTCGCGATCATCTCGCCTACATTATACCTTACTGATGTCGGTTATGGTGTTATGTCAAGCATCGTTTGGATTCGCGCAGGAGGCGAACTCCACATCTCAAGTGAAAGGGAAAGACGGCAAGGGTGTACCCAAGCAACAAATTGCCGTCTTCGGCGGGGGGTGTTTTTGGTGTATCGAGGCGGTGTTCGAGCGTGTGCTTGGCATACAATCCGTCGAATCGGGCTATGCCGGTGGCAATGTGCCAAACCCAACCTACCAAATGGTTTCAACCGATCGAACCGGACATGCAGAGGTCTGCCGCATCGCCTTTGATCCCGAAATAATCTCCTATGAAGACTTGGTCCGCATCTTCTTCAAGTCCCACGATCCAACCCTTCTCAATGCTCAAGGGCCCGATCACGGCACACGCTATCGCTCGGTAATCCTGTATGCCGATGAAGAACAGAAACAGATCATTGAAGAGATCCTGGAAGAATTCAAAAAGAAGCGGACGTTCCAACGCCGTATTGTCACTGAGGTCGCGCCGTTGAGAGCCTTTTATCTCGCCGAAGAGTACCATCAAGATTACTTTGCCAAGCATCCTGATGTGCCATACTGCGTCACCAACATCCGCCCTAAGATCGGAAAGTTCGAGCGGTCATTCAAGGAATTCAGCAAGGTTCAAAAGGCTAAAAACGAAAGCAACTCAAAGAGCGATACCAAGGAAAAGCAGTAACTCCGGTCGAAGAGTTTGACCGACGGACAGGGACAGGTATCACTCATAGGGACGTCGTGAAGATTTGTCCTCAGTGGGGAAATCTTCAGGTACATCTGTTTGCGTGACATCTCCCGTTGCAGCCCATTCGGTTCCACGCTTGAGTATGGTAATAAATCCAACACACTCCATGGAGTAATCCGCATGGCCCATGGGTGTGTGAAAGACGCGGCCCTTGCCATAACCGATGGTCATGATCATCGGTTCATGGCGATCGGTTCCTCCCTTGTCCTTGTTAGAAAAAGCGGTGGCGAGGATTTGCATGCTGTCGCCAGGACCTCGCAATCGATCGTATAGTTCGTCCTGAGTGTGAAGCCAGGCACGAGGCAGTCCTTGGGTGATCGGATGCTTGGGATCTCGAATCACGATTTGAAATTCATGTTGAGCTCCGTGGCTCCCCCCCGCGCCTGGGCTGGTGTCGCGGGTTTCCTTCTCATTCTCATTGAGATAGACGTAGGGGCCGGTCTTTTCGTTTCTGCCACCCCAACCTCCGAGTCCGATCATTCGATTGAACGCCTTCCACTCCCCGAACGAGTTATTGGCAGCATGGAGAATCACAAGCCCCCCGCCATTGAAGACGAATTTTTCCAAGTCGGTCTTTGTCTCTTCCGGCCACTCTGCAGCGCCAAATCCTAGGTTGGAGAGGACCACCTTGTACTTGGAGAACTCGGGGCGGAAGTCGGGATCCGATTTGGGTTCCTTGACCGCCTCCCGTTTCACTCCGTCATGGAGCGGATACTTTCCCAGCCACTCTTCTCCCTGCCAAGTATATTTTGTACGTACGATATCTACGCGAAATAGCCCGGTCTCCTCCAAATACTTCTTGATCATCATCGTGGTTTTCGGCCAAACCCCGTGATTGTTTTGACCATCGATGATCAGTACCGACATCGGATCGCTGGTTTGCGACCAAGCGACCGAACCGTCGGTTGTCCAATGCACACAAACGAAACAGAGGATCCAACCTAGAAAAGGAACGCTGAGGGGTCGAAGAGGATTGCCGATCATGTTGTGTTCTTGTGGTGAAAAGGGGAGAAAAGGCTGCATCTCGACGCACGAAAGACACCCGACAGTATACACACTGCAAGGCATTTTTTATTCCCGTGTCGAGATCTGTACGCTGGGCTCGATCTGGACCACAATAGGTGACCATGAAGGACACATCGGAAACCTCAGAAATCGATTCCTCGGCCGAAGAGAAATACACGGTCGTTGCCCGACGCTATCGTCCTAAAACCTTCCAGGACTTGGTCGGCCAGGACACGGTGGCCCAGGCTTTGTTGCGAGCGATCGAGACACATCGCGTGGGGCACGCCTACTTGTTCACCGGCGCCCGAGGGGTCGGCAAGACAAGCACGGCCCGCATTTTTGCCAAGGCCCTGAACGCCTCTGAAGACGGAACCGGGCGTTTTGATCCCAACTCGGAGATTTCACTGGCCATCGATAGTGGCGAAGACATGGATGTGATCGAAATCGACGGAGCGAGCAATCGCAGGATCGAAGAAATACGCCAGATCCGAGCCAACGCTTCGATTCGACCCACTCGATCTCGATTCAAGATTTATATCATCGACGAAGTGCACATGCTCACCAAGGAAGCGTTCAATGCACTCCTGAAGACGCTCGAAGAACCGCCCGGACATGTCAAATTCATCTTTTGCACCACCGACCCCGAAAAGATTCCGATCACGGTCTTATCCCGTTGCCAAAGATTTGATTTTCCTCCCGTTCAGGTCGACCAAATCCTTGAGCGTTTGAAGTTCATTTGCCAGCACGAAGGGACCGAAGCGAACGAAGATGCCTTGCGATTGATCGCGCGTCGGGCCGCTGGCTCCATGCGGGATAGCCAATCCTTGTTGGAACAACTATTGAGCTTC
>CAYXFO010000532.1:0-2941 GCA_964464255.1 uncultured Pirellula sp. | reverse complement strand
ATCACCGATTCGGTGGAGGCATTGAACCGCAAACTAAAGCGATTCGCCCAATTGCTCGATTCCCCACCCATAACCAACGGTGCTCTTCCCCAGGGCATCCACCTCGAAGGACCGTTTCTATCCGAAAAACAAGGATACATCGGGGCACACCCAAAGCAGTACGCCTGCGATGCTGATCTGGAACAATTGAAGCGATGGCAGGAGAGCTCCCAAGGTCATATCCGCATGGTGACCCTGGCACCCGAACGAGATCCATCCGCTGCATGCACACGATGGCTCGCCGAACAAGGCGTCCTAGTCGCAGCAGGGCATACCGATGCTACGATCGACCAATTGAAAAGAGCAATCGATAACGGCCTGACGATCTTCACCCACCTCGGGAACGCATGCCCCATGCTCCTGCCACGTCATGACAACATCATCCAGCGAGCGCTGTCGCTCGGAAAGCATTTAAACTACACCCTCATCGCCGATGGACATCATCTGCCGTACTGGCTGCTGCAGCATTGGATAGAGATCATCGGTGAAGATCGAGTCGCGATCGTTAGCGATGCCATCAGCGCCGCAGGACTCCCGCCAGGAATGCACCGACTCGGCGAGAGGACTGTCTGCGTGGGAGACGATGGCGTACCGCGCAGCGAAGACGGTTCACACTTCGTGGGTTCTGGCATGACCCTCGGCATGATGGACCGACGATTGGAAAGGGAGTTCTCATGGTCCGCGCATACCAGGCGTAAACTGCTTCGCGAGAATGCGCTGAAATGGTTGGGGACGAATAGGACAGAAGGGACAAAAGGGACATAGTTCCCGCTGCCAACAACCAACAACTCATTTCTCTTCGTATCCGTGCCACATCCAGACGAGGGTGTCGGCAAGGGTGTGTTCGAAAACACGTTTGTCGCAGTGCTTTGATTTCTTTGAGAAAACGTAGCGGTAATCGTACCCCTTAGATTTTAGAACAGCAGCGGTCCGCTCGTTGGCCATGACCCAATTGTGATACGACTCTTCCGGATCGTTGGCGCGTAGATCGTTTTCGGCAACGTGAGTAAATATCCGGAGAGGTTTCTTGTCCGTGTTGCCGATCAAGTTCATGCTCGAATGATATTCCCATGCACCTAGCGGGAACTGAGATTCCTCCGCAGCGTCATCGTCCTGTTGATCGACAAACGTACCGGAGTATGTGATCAGTCGACGAAAGAGATCGGGTCGAAACCAACCCATGGTTAGAGCAGCAGCGCCGCCGGAACTGCAACCCATCACGGCTCGTCCCCACGGGTCATCGGTGATCGCCAACTTCGGGTAGGCGCTTCGAATGTCGGGATGATTGAGGACGGCATGGAACACCTCGTCGTTGACAAACCTGGCCAAGCGATCGGACAGGGTGTCGTATTCCAGCCCTCGTTGACTCCCCTTGCTGTCATCCCCACCGTTTTGCACGCTGATCACGATAAAGGGAGGCAATCGCCGAAGTGGATCGGGGGAACGAGTGAGATTATCCAGCGCGTTGCGCACCAACTCGAAATGGCTCGGGCCATCGTGCATCACAAGCACCGGCGCCTTGGTGCCGTCGACATACGCTGCAGGGATGTAAACAAAGATCTTTCGCTCCTTGCGGATCGGTTTCTTTCGATCGAGTGTTGCGTCATCCCCCTTGTAGATCTTGCTTTCAGCCAGCGGCATCGCAAACTCAAACGCTTTCCCTTTGGGATTTCCTCGATCGGTCAAATCGGGATCGATCCGGTACTCCGGCCCGATAACAAAGTTCCCATTGGCGGTAGCGGCCAGATTCCCGTTGCTCGGTTCCTGGGCCTCCACCAAGCAGGGAGTAGCCCCCAGAAATAACCATCCCAAAGCCATCGAGGTCGATGCAGTGAGCGAGGCTCGGAAACAGTGGCGAAGGAGTCGTCGTTTGACAACATGAAATAGGTGATTCATGAGAAATCCCTTCGAGGTCGAGAATGAGCTTTGTTTGCGTTGGCGCAAGACGATTGTACACACTTCGAGTAGCCCCGTATTCTGATGACACGCTACTAGCAATCAGCTTCACTTCGATTCACTTGCCGCCGCAGGTTTTGAAGTTGCGCCTTTGGCGGTCACGATTGCCAGCAGTCGGTGTTTGGCCAGGGATTATCACAACCCGACGCGTGAGCAAGGGACGCATAAGGGAAGACATCTCGAGCGACGTAAGTCCATCCCTCACTTACGTTTCGGGTTGAGATTATACGGAAATACCGACCAATAACTACCGATCACGATCGAGCAGTTCCCGCAAAACTTTCTCAATGCGGGATTGGGAACCTGGGGCGACCCATAACCACGACTCATTGAACCCATCCGCAAACGCCGCCTCCGTCGGAACATACCCCGTCCAGCACTCACCGTAACCGACCGGAACCAACGGCACATCGCCACTCAAGCCCTGCGCTATGTGCTGATAGCCGACGAAACTTTCGCCCGGAAACAAAACCAATCTCGCGATGCCAAAGTCGACACAGGGCACATCGATGGATTGTTTTCGCTCGACACTCCGTTGCCACGATGCCAAGCCCATCGCGGCTAGTATCCGCTTCTCCGTCGGCAAGCTCCCATCCTGCAGTTCCCGATCCATCGCTTCCCGTTGCAACGATGGCACTTTTGAGTACTCCAACTCCAACGCTATCGATCGAAAACTCCATCCATGAAGAAGTGGTTGCTTTTTGGCTTGTTCACGATTCGCGAGCATCGCATCGTAGATTTTTTGGATCAATTCCTCCCGAGCCTGCGGTGAACCATCGTTGTATTTCCCCGCGGTTACATCGCCACTACATCCTGATGCATAGATTGGATGGATGCTGCGGTCTATCCGAGCGAGTCGTTTGCGTGCGAGCCCGACGAAATCAGAACTCACCTCGCCGCGACCGTAGTAACTCATCGGATGCGTTGCGTATGCATGATACTCCAC
>CAYXFO010000531.1:0-2942 GCA_964464255.1 uncultured Pirellula sp. | reverse complement strand
GCCGGGATCGATCAATGTTCGAGTCTGATTCTCAGCGCCTCATCGATCGCTGGTGCTGAGGAATTGATACGTACGGCGCGGGAGCTGAATCCCAAGATCGATATTCTCGTGCGGGCAGCCTACCTGCGCGAGCGCGAGCACCTGTTGCGTGTGGGGGCGAATACAGTATTCGCGGGGGAGGGTGAGACGGCGATGGCCTTGGCGGAACATATGCTGCGCGAACTCGGGGCGACTCCCGACCAAATCGACCGCGAGCGGGAACGCTTGCGATCGGAAATCCTTGTCAGTTAGCGGATGAGCTTCGAACAGGAAAACACGACGGCCAACAAGAAGAATTCCCAGTCCTCACAAGCGATTCCCGTTCGACCTGTTCAGCAGTGGTTGGTGCCCGTGAAACGATTCTTGGAGATCGAGGCGGCCAGTGGAGTGATCCTGCTGCTGTGTACGGTGGTCGCGCTGGTGCTCGCGAATTCCCCGCTCGCCAAGCCCTTCGCCGAGTTTTGGCATACCCACGTTGGAATCGTCTTTGGTGACTACGGACTCGAAGGGGAATTCCGTCATCTGGTGGTCAACGACGCGTTGATGACTATCTTCTTTTTCGTAGTCGGCATCTTGGCCCTGTTCGGTTCGCGCGTTCCGTTTGGTTTGAAAATCTTTTTGCTGACGCTGGCTATCGTCGATGACTTAATCGCGGTCCTTGTGATCGCGCTCGTATTCACTGAAAAGATCTCGATAGGCTACCTCGCGTTGGCAATGATCGGATTTGCTCTCACGTACTTATGCAATCGGATCGGGGTGCGGATTGCATTTCATCATGCGGGAGTTCACCCTACCATTGCGGGGGTAGTGCTTGGGATCTTGACACCTGCCAAAGCCTGGATCGGCAAGCGAACTTTTGTGGAGGTCTTTCAGGAGTACTGGGAAAAGCTCAGTGGCGATGATGATGATCCGGAAGAGTTGCCGGTGAATGTGGAACAGTTACGGTTTGTCGCGCGCGAAGCACTATCGCCGTTGCATCGACTCGAGATGTTCTTGCACCCCTGGGTGGCCTTCGTGATCATGCCCGTTTTCGCGTTGGCAAACGCGGGGGTTCCTCTAGAGATTTCGGCGCTGGGGGACTCGGTATCGATCGCGATTGCTGCTGGCTTAGCGGTCGGCAAACCGCTCGGAATCATCGTGTTCTGCTCGGTAGCGATTGCGCTAGGATGGAGTCGGCTTCCCGAAGGTGTGAGTTGGCCAACCTTTGTAGCCGGGGCATGTTTGGGAGGGATCGGGTTCACGATGGCGTTGTTTCTCAACTCCCTCGCGTTCCCAGCCGACGAGTATTCAGCACTCGAATCGGCGGGTAAAGTCGGCACTCTCATGGGATCGTGCATCAGCGCTGCGATCGGTTGCGGGATCATGATCTGGGCCACGCGAACCGATCGCACTGAAACGATTTCTTAGTGAAGATATCGGACTAAGGTGAATCCTTAAGCACCGACAGCTTCAACTGCCTTGACCATTGGGCCGAGTACCGGATCGATGACGTCCTTCACGCCGGGAATTTCGTAAAGCACTTTGATCACGTCCTGAATCTTGGTTAGGTAAGGCTTCAGGAATGGCGCCAACAAATTTTTCGCAACGGCTGGATGCAGTTTGTCGATGCCACTGGCTCCGAAAGTTTTAGCTGCACCCTCGATCTTGGTCAGTGCATTCTTGGCACCCTCTACATCCTTGATGCCTTCTAGCGTTCCAGTCAATTCCTCGAACGTCGACGTCAGAGACGTCTTCAGGTCGGTCAGGTCTGGAAGTTCCGGTGTAACGGGCAACGATGGAGTATCCATATCGGTGCTGGATTGGATTTTTGCTGTATCGGTTTGCTTGACGTTGTTGGCTTCCTTCGCCTTGAACAAATAGGTGTACCCCAAGTACCCCAGTACACCGATTGCGATCAATGGCAACAGCCATTGCAACGGATTGCCGGAAGCTGCGGTCTGTGCGGTTTGCGATGCGCTCGAGGCGAGGTTTCCCGCCAATCCGAGTGCTCCTTGCAACTCCGATGGAACGGCCCCTGCGAGGAAGTTCTTTTGACCTCCCAACAGGTTAGTCAAAGCTCCAATATCAAAACCGCCAGCACTCTTGGCTTGCTTTCCAACAACGGCCATCACGATCGGCACAAGCAGCTTAAGCAGGCTGCCAATTGACTTCTCATTGAGTCCGAGCAGCTTCACCAGTGTTGATACGATGGTCCCTTGATCGGAACCAAAAAGCATCGGGATGAGCTTTCCACCCATCGACATGAGATCTGGGCCGCCGGAGGAACTTCCTCCTCCTCCGAGAAGTCCACCCAAGTTATTGAGAATTGAGGTGTCTGTATCCTTGAGTACGCTGCTCAATTCTGATGCGCCACCGGGGGTAGATGCTTTTTTCATCATGCCACCGATCAGCATTGGCACGACGGCTTTGAGAGCCGAGGCAGTTTGCTGTTTGTCGAGACCGACTGCGGATCCGAGTTGGTCGGCGACTTGACCAGCGAGGGCGTCTTTAACGCTATCTAGCAAGTTAATTGCCATTCGAAATTTTTCCCTTGTTCGAGAGAGGACGGAATCAAAAACCTATGGAGACCGGGTAATATCGCAATTTCACGATAAATGTGCAGTCCGCAGAGTTTATATTCCCGAGTTTTCTTTGGATTTCAAGGATCCTTTTCGGGCAATTCAATTCTGGTAGCCTATGGGGTTATGAGCCTCAACCTTTCCGCATTTCAGATCTGTCCAACCGCAAGTCAATCATTGCAGGGACTGCGTATCGCCATTCATCGTCCTGAAGGTGGTGGTCGAGTCGTAGACTTCGGTTGCCAAACACCTGGTGGAGTTCAGGCTGGCATCATCCTGGCAAAAATATGCATGGCGGGCATGGGAGACATCTCCATCCATCCAGCGAGCCCATCGCTCGGGCCC
>CAYXFO010000530.1:0-2951 GCA_964464255.1 uncultured Pirellula sp. | reverse complement strand
CCATTGCCGTTCCACCGATCTGGGTCTTGGGGCAACTGATCGTATTTGAAAACGCCGGGCCGGACCATTCTTTGATGCGAGTCATGAGCACGAACGAGGATGGGCTCGGGCTGGCCGCAGGTCAAAACCCGGTTCGCTTCAAAGGACACGTTGTCATCGAACCCTTTGTCGAAGGTCGTCGCTTGGCTGTCGCCTCGAATTTGGGTGAGATAGCAATCTTGGATGTCGAAGTCACCAACCCCAAAGACAAGGTCTTCAAGATGGTCAACTTGGTTTCCAATGAAGCCAACCCGAAAATCACATGGCCAGTGATGGCCGGAACCGATCTGTGGCTCGCTTCCAGTCGCTTGGCATATTTCCAAATCCAAGTCACTGGTCAAAAGCTCAACTCGATGTGGATCAAAGAGGATGCTGACGAGTTCACATCGAGACCGCTTCGATTTGGCGATGTGTTGATACACTCTCGCATCGTTCGAGGAAACGCTGGTATCCGAGTCGCTGCGGTCGACCCGAAAAGTGGCGATCCATATTGGGAGTTGGATGTCGGTAATCCGGTAGTGTATGCGGCGCCGTCTCCTCAGCGAGGCATCCTCGCCGTTACTTCACAAGCTGCTGCTTTTGGTGTCGAGGACTCTTCTTTTAAAGCGACCGGTAGCACGGTCGCACCAACAATGGCGATGGAAAACATGGGCCGCAATCAGCGGTCGATGATGTTTAGCGCACCAACTCCGATCGATGAACAGCGAAGCGTTCTGCTGAATTCCGCTCAGGGGAGCCAGCTTTTGGCCGTCGACCGAAACAAGAAATCGGGCGGCCCGACGCGTCTCTTGAACTTGGATCTTTCAGGCTCCTATCCGATTGCATCCCCCGTAGCTGTCGGTAACTCGATCGTTCTTCCGCTCGAAAATGCGCAGTTGATGATGATTGATCTGGACGCAGGAAATCCGATTGGAACTCCGTTTCAACCAACGATCTCGGCAGGTGAGAAGCCCGTCTGGCTCAACCCGGTTCTTCTGTCCGACAAGCAATCGGTCGTCATCGCTGACCAAAAGCGAAACATATACAAGCTCTCAACGGGCAAACAGTTGCGGATGCTCAACTCGCAACCGCTCGAACGAGTCCTCAAGGGCCGGTTGGCCGTGTTGGATGATGTCGTCGTGGGAGTTTCTCCTGGATCCTCCGGCGATCATCTCGATTTCTACGAGAGCGGTGAACTGAAGAGGATTGCGGAACTGAATTTCGAGGGCCGATTTGCTTGGGGACCGTTCACAATCCAACTGGACAATCGCTCCATCGGATTGGCCTTTAGCGATATCGAGGGTCTCGTGGCTTTCGATTCCCAGGGCAAACAGCTATGGAATGTCCCTCTCCCCCAGATGGTATTGGTCGGACAACCGGTTCGATTGGAAGAAGATATCTTATTGACGAGCACTCTCGGAGATTTGGTTCGAGTCTCTGTATCGGATGGGCGATTGGTGGGGCGATCCGCCTCCGGTGAACCCGCCAGTGGCACACCTTTGGTCCTACCTCAAGGGATCTTGGTACCCGGAGATGAGGGGACCTTGATTGAGGTGCCGGTCCCGAGTGCAGATGGTTCCAGCGTGACGGGCGCATCGCGATGAAAGATTGGATTGCAATCCTGCTCGGCCTTGCTGTTACTTCGGCGCAGGCACTTGCTCAGGGGACTCTTGACAAGGTTCTCGAAGAGATTGAGACAACCTCTTCGCTGCTCGATGAAGAGCCCTTTGATATTGTGACGTTGACCAAGGAGGCATCGGGCCGCAGCGTGAAAGTGGCTCCCATCGATTTCCCCAATCGCCGCGTTCCCACCAACGTCAAGGAAGGTGAGAAGTTGGCGGTGACGATCCTGTTGTTCCCAACCCGCCGTTACGAGGTTGCCTGGAGAGATGTGGCCAAGGTTTGGCTCTTCGAACAGATGATTCTGGAGCGGGCCAAGAATTTGGTTTCCGAGAGAAACTATGGGGAAGCATTTGAGCATCTGAATTTCCTGATGGTCAACTATCCTCAAACCCCTGGTCTTAGTTCGCTGAGACAAGACTTCTTGATCGAGAGCGCAGCCGATTTGCTCAAGCAGAAACGCTTGCCACATGCTTTAGCAGTGCTTGAGGAATTGCAAAAAACGTTCCCGAATTACCAACGGGAACGGGTTCGCGGATTGATAACCACCGTGTCCAACGATTTGGTTCAGTCCTACTTCGATCGAAAAGATTTAGCCACCGCTAAATCGATGATCGCAAGGTTGGACAAAGATTACAAAAGCGACCCGCTACCAGTGGTCGAGAAATGGAAGGACAAGTTTCTGGCGCTGGCCACCGAGTATCGAGATCGAGCGGTGCAATTGAGGGATCAAAAAGATTATCTGGGAGCTCGGCGAGAAGCGAAGCGGATGCTCGAGATCGAACCCGACATCGAGGGTGGGAAAGAAATGCTTCGCGATCTGCTCAAGGAGTATCCGATCGCGCGCGTTGCTGTTTTTCAGCAAGCCCAAGAGCCTGACACGGCGGCCTTAGCCAACTGGCCTGCTTTCCGATCCGGTCAATTGATCGCGAGGCCTTTGTTCGAATTCCGTGGAACAGGAGCCGAAGGGGGTCAATATCGTTTTTCGCTCGGCTCATTTCAACAGAGCGACGACCAGTTTGAAATCGACATGTCGATACAGAATGCGGGTACGGGAGGAGTACCCAACAGCTTGATCCTTTCCCAGTCCATGCTCAGGAGAGCGACGATCGGCAAGCCTGACTATTCTCCGGGTTGGGCTTCGATTCTCGATTCCGTATCGGTTTCCGGTCCGGAGCGATTGAAGCTTCGATTTCGCAGACCGCACGTACTGCCGCAGGCTTTTCTGCAGTGGCCCATTGAACGTGTGAGTTCGGAGGTCGGGCCTCCCGGCGTGTCGTACCGGCTCAAAGGGGACGAAGGTCGCGTGCGAC
>CAYXFO010000529.1:0-2968 GCA_964464255.1 uncultured Pirellula sp. | reverse complement strand
GTTTCATATCGCGTCGAATATCCACGATGCCCTCACTGATTTGGATGTGATGGAATCTATTCATCAAGCGAGGTGGCAGGGGCGTGGCATCCATGGCTGTTTTTCCAGTGAACCCTTTGCGAACTTCACCAAGGATTTATTGAAAGAGACATTCGAGGCGGGAGCGACATTCATGGCCATATTGAGATGGAAAGGGAACCCAGCAGCAGGCGCGATTTGTTTCCAGGATTCGGAAACTTTGTATGTATACCTGGCATCCATGTCACCCGATTTTCCGAAGGAAAAGCCCGGTTGGAAACTGAACGGATATCTTGCCGACTACGCGCTACGACAGGGTTGCAAGCGACTGGACTTGATGCGTGGAGATGAGGAGTACAAACAGCGAATGGGTGCGATTCCTTACAAGCAAGAGAAATGGATGATCGCCTCACCCAGATTTTGGGGCCGTTTGCACCGAACTTTGTATCGTACAGCTCGTGAGATCAAGCATTTCATGAGCATGCCAGCGGCAACGCTGCCAACTCCCGAAGCTGCGGTAAATTAGATCGAGCGTCTTTGCGGAATTCGACGCCTAGGATTTTGCCCGTTGAGGATCCTCTCGCAGCAATTTGGGGCTAGCGAATCGTCGGTGAGATTGGTGGCTGATGTCAATCGAATCGTTTGCTTCGGGAGCGACTGCCAACTGCTGAATCCCGGAACGTTTGAGCATATGTAGGCCGTTCCAAGTCGAGGGAGGAGATGTCGACTGCTTTAGGAGCCGACCGCTCCAATCTTTCAATCGATTGACAAATCCTGTATCCACTCGACGCACTTGGGTCGACGCTCGCGCAACTACCAATTGCTCGTCTCTTCTCAGTCGCCACAATTGTACGAGTTCATCGAAATCAACCGGCTCGTACGAAGGATGGAGGAAGATAAAGTCCCCTTTCGCTCGATGGAGAGCTTGTTCTGCGGCCTGCGATGCTCCGAGAACCCGACGGTTGCGCATCACCTCGACCTGCGGATATTTACGCCTCAAATCGTCCAGAACCTCGGGGGTCGCATCCGATGAGCAGTCGTCGACCAGAATCAACTGGATATTGCGGCACAACTCGCTCACCAACTCCAGTAGCGATTCGGCACGGGCCTGGACCGTCGACTGGCGATCGCGTACTGGCACGATAATGCTTAACGATTCCTGCATGGAATACCTGGTATCAAGGGGCTGTAGCGGCATGTTCGGGTGTCATCGGCAGCGTGACTAGGGATGGATAAAAAGTGGACTGAGATTTCCGATTGAAGCGACCGTAACGAACACGCCGACTCAAATCGTGGGAGCTTTCTCGATTTTGCTGGACGGTCACGAGTATGGCCATTGCCAAGGCCTACCCTTCCGCAGGGTTTATGTACACAACTTCTGCTTCCGATTCCATAAAACCATGTCCTCCTTTGCAATTCGTCCGACAAGATCGTTGATTCCGACACTGCTTCATGCGTGCGACTCCCTCTTGATTTGCACCATTGTGCCTTTGGCGGCATGGTGGACCGGCTCAGAACTGCCCAAGGATTGGTTGACTCTCGGTTTGCTCGCATCGGTCCTTATGTTTGTGATCGGCGAGTGTTTGGGCATCTATCGGCCTAGTCGAGGACGTTCCGCCGATGTGGAAGCAGCATTGATCGCCGTTTCGTGGATCTTAACCATGATTGGCCTCTATCTTTCGAGCAGTCTTCTTGCCATAAAACTTCCGTGGACTTGGCTTGGAGTAATGTCCGCAAGTTGTGTAACAGCACTCCTGCTGCTTCATTGCCATCTGTGTATTCGAGCTGCAGTCGAGCTTGCGAACACCAATGGCTACATGACGCGACGCACCGCGATCGTCGGTTTCAATCGACTCGGGATCGAAATTGCGAACAATGCCAAACGGGCTGGAGACTGTGGTCTGAAAGTCATTGGTTTCTTTGATGATCGTGCGAGAGATCGTCTTGGCGACCTGTCCGAAAGCCCCTCACCATTCCTAGGTTCCAATGGCGAGCTTCTAGAGGCGATCGGTCGCGGCGAGATCGATACTGTGCTGATCGCACTCCCGATGCGTGCAGAGAAACGTATTGCTGGGATACTCGATAGTCTTGCCAACTCAACGGTGTCGGTTTATCTCGTTCCCGACTTTTTCGTCTTCGAGTTGCTCCACTCCCGCTGGACAAATGTTGGTGGTCTACCGGTCGTAAGTGTTTTCGAGTCGCCGATCTACGGTGTTGACGGTTGGGCTAAGCGTATCTTTGATATCGTTTTAAGCCTAGTCGCACTGATTCTTCTGTCACCGGTATTGATCGCCTGTGCAATCGCCGTTTGGTGGTCGTCACCCGGTCCCATTTTCTTTAGGCAGAAGCGATATGGGCTCGATGGCAAGGAGATACTCGTGTGGAAATTTCGTACGATGGTAACGTGCGATAATGGTCCGGTGGTGAAGCAAGCCACCAAAAACGATCCGCGGGTCACACCGATTGGACGTATCCTTCGCCGAACCTCCCTGGATGAATTGCCGCAGCTGTTTAACGTCATCATGGGGAACATGTCGTTGGTTGGACCTCGTCCGCATGCAACCGCTCACAACGAGAAATATCGATCTTTGATCCGAGGGTACATGATGCGGCATAAGGTGAAGCCCGGGATCACCGGCTTGGCGCAGGTTCAGGGTAGCCGCGGCGAAACCGACACCCTGGAGAAAATGGAATATCGCGTTGAACTGGACCACCGCTACATCCGAGAGTGGTCGTTATGGCTCGACTTCAAGATCGTTTTGAAAACGTTCAGCGTTGTGTTGAAGCAAGATGCGTACTAGGGTGGTTCTGGTAGCGATTGCAAAAAGATCGCACCAATTTTTTTTCTTACCCCCGAGCCGTTTATCGACTTTCTGCTAAAATTCGATTCTTGTTCTTAGCATGGACGGCCAATTTGTTTTCGTCTTGAGATTGAGGTTTGGAGCTATGC
>CAYXFO010000528.1:0-2969 GCA_964464255.1 uncultured Pirellula sp. | reverse complement strand
CGATCGATGACTCGCGGGTCCAACGGGATGCCCGATACCTCGATATCTGCGATGAGGTCTTTGTACAGGACCGAGTTGGGATCCATCACTGCCTTACCAATCTCAGCCCACTTGTGATAGAGCGCAGGGGAAATAACGCGGCCTCTCAAGTGCAGATCCGCCTCCATGTCGAGTGCGTCACCTACGAGTTGATACTCCGGATGCGTTTTGTCGAGCGAGATCGCATAGGCAAGCGATGCTATCGAATAACACAGTTGATCGAAGATCCCCCCTTCGTCACCGAGCAAGTAGCTCTGCTCGATGAAGGTACGTTGATAGCGCACGATGGTCCACAGAATGCGACGGCCAAGGACTCGGTTGCGGCGGAATCCCTTGCGAATCCAACGCACCTTGCTGGGCGTTGGATCTCGCAATCCATCGAGTGAACCAGGCCATGGGTTGAACGAACCGAGTATTCGGCTTGCCACATACCATCCGAAGGCAGCTTTCTGCTTGAGACCAAATCCACCCTTCGCCTCGGCGACTCCGATAGGCTCGAGAAATTCCGTTCGCAGACTGCGGGTCATGGCATTGGGAGCACCGACGTCAGCCAGCACCGGATTGGGTCCTTCGTAGACCGTCGCGATCGTGAACTCATGCATGTTTTCGCCGATGTAGTTCTCGATCCACTGTTCGCTCGAACCCTCATGATGTCCACCAGATTTGCGTTCCGCATGCCTCTTTTCATCAACATGCACCGAGCGTCCACCCTGTATCTGATATGTGTGGATCGCGGTCTGCAAGAGAGCCTTCGTGGCGTAAACCTTGGCGATCATCCCCATCGTTTCATCGCGAACGCCATTGGCTGCCAGGCGAAAGCAGATATCGCCGAGCACGCGGCTGGACAACGCGTGGCATACCGCCCGACCCATCCATGTTTGAATGCGTGGCGATTGTCCGATCGGCTTTCCGAAGGTGCTTCGGAACGAGACCCAGCCACCGTGCTTGTTCCGACGCTTGGAATCGTTGGTGTTCTCAACAGCCAAAGGATCCTGAATCAGCTGCGCGAGTAATCGGAAGATCTTGGCCGCACTGTTGACGCATATGCCGCCTCGACCTTTTGCCAAGGAACTGAAAGCTTGAGCAAGCCCTTTGCCTGGCGGACCGAGCAAGCAGTTCGCAGGGATCGGGTAGTTAGTCATGCGGAAGCGAGCATTCCATAGGTAGTCGAACGATGTCAGTCGGTTTCGAATCATGCGGAAGTTCGGGGTGTCGGCCTTGGGTACTTCGAGGATCATCATCGCAGAATCCCGTCCCTTGGTGACTCCTTCTCCCTCGAGTTTGAGGACCAGAATACAGATGCCGCCATAGATCACATTGGTGATCGGCCACTTCACGCCGGAGACCAAGTAATGATCACCCTCTCGTCGCGCGGTCAAGGACAGACGACTCGGGTCGGCCCCCACTCCCGGTTCGGTCAGGGCGAACGAGCCGAGCAACTCACCGCGAGCCATACGGGGCAAGTAATAGGACTTCTGTTCCTCAGTCCCGAAGTCAAGCAGTGGCGTGACGGGGCCGAGAAAATTATGAACCTCGAACATCACCGCCAAGTCCGGATGGATCAGCGTCAAGGCGCGAAGCAGTGGCCCCAGGTCTCCAAGTTTCGCGCCACATCCACCATATTGCTTCGGGATCGCGAGGCCAAAGAAGCCTACCTCGGCCAAACCTTCAATGACATCTTGCCGGAACAGCATTCTGTCATGGTCGAGCAGCGTTCCGGTCTTCTTGCGCTGCAATAAAAACTCCATGCTCTTCCCCATCACTGCGGCAACTTCTGCCGAGGGATTGAAGTGGCCTGCGTCTAATTCGGCGACCCGCCCGGACCCAAACAAAGTCGCCAGCGTGGGTGCTTCTCCGGAGAACTGGCGTTCTGCAAGTCGATCTGCATCGTCGAGTGTCGACAGCGATGCGATCTCCTCGGCACTCTTACCCGCCTGTGCCAAGATCAAGGAAATTGCGTCCGTGCCTCCGGCCGGGGAATCCGTTTCCGGCAGATCTTGTGTCGGTGCATCAGGAGATCGAAGCATGGTATTTAGCTCCTTTGAGTGCAGTTAGCGGAAAAATAGCTGCCGTTGCGGCCTCGGTGATTGATACACTGAATAGACTGTTACGCAAGGGGGGCGAATAACCAAACTTCACATGTGGAGTGCCCCATCGAGCCGTAGGGTGGATCCATTAAGCATAGGGTTTTTAATGATCTGCTCGACAAAATCGGCGAATTCGCTCGGGAAACCGAACCGTTTTGGGAAGACCGACTGCGCCAGGAGGGGCTGGCGCACTTTTTCCGAGGCGGCTTGCATCATCGGAGTCTCAAAAACCCCGGGAGCAATGCTGACAACGCGGATGCCATGCTGGCCAAATTCGCGAGCCATCGGTAGGGTCATCGCGGCAACAGCACCTTTGGAGGCGGCGTAGGCGGCCTGGCCAATCTGCCCATCGTAGGCAGCGATTGAGGAGGTCATGATGATCACCCCGCGTTCAGAAACGTCTCCTTCGGCATCGGAGTCACTGATTGTGTTCTTCATCATCGCGGCTGCGGTACACCGGACAACATTGAACGTTCCGCAGACGTTGATGTCTAATACTCTGCGAAAGGCATCGAGATTGGCAGGGCCCTCACGACCCACGACTCGCTCGCCGTGCAAAACGCCTGCGCAGCAAACGGCAATATCGATTCTCCCCAAACTCTCGACGGCTTTCTGAACGGCTGATTGAACCGAGTCGGCCTCGACTACGTTGGTGAGGATGTGGGTATAGGCTTCTGAGCCGAGCCATGGCAGGTCGGCTCGTGGGGGTGCCAAGTCCAGCCCAACGACCCTCACTCCCCGCTCAAGAAGCCGCTGGACACATGCGGCTCCTAAGCCGGAGCTGGCCCCGGTGACCATTGCGTTACGACCCTGGATCTGCATCGATTCTCGCTCCGAAAAATT
>CAYXFO010000527.1:0-2973 GCA_964464255.1 uncultured Pirellula sp. | reverse complement strand
GCATGCGGCAAGATAGGGACCGGTTGCCGCATCAAGTACTGGCGCACACCCAGCAGTCCAACGGCTTGTTTCGGGATTGCGGCGATCGAGCTGATGAGATTCATGCCGAAGCGATTCCTCTCAGGAAGTAATGCGGGTTCGTAGGGAGGTAAATCGCGATGATTGCCAACGGTTCGCGAATCGTATACGAGCCAAAGATCATCGATTGCAGATTGCATGCCGAGTCCGTCGACACACGCATGGTGACATTGGAAGATGATCGTGAACGCTTCGGGAAGGTCATGCACGAATACCTTCATTCCTACTTCGGAAAATAGATCCAGTCGACTGTCAGGAACCCAATCCTCGTCGGGCGCATCGGTCAGCCATCGGATCGGTACGCGATCACAATCCTCCTGAACCCAGTGCAGACCTCGCCAGGATTGCTCAACGCGAGAGCGGAGCAGCGGATGACGGTTGAACATCTCGCGAAGCGAGGAGAGAAATGCCTCGCGATCCAACTTGCCATGAAAGTGCATCTTGCAATAGACGACACAGGGATAGGCTGGACTATCTTGTTCCACCATCAAGTGTTCAAACGCAGTGAGGGGCAGCCTTGCTCGGGTCATGGCATTGCCCCGCTGGTCGCTTCGACTGCCTCCTTTGCATGATTATCCTGGGGCGGGTTCTCAGACGAAGATGCGGTTTCGAATTTGTTCGCTCTTGTGAAGACGCGATGGAAGGGAGACAAGAGGATTGCGGGGGTCAAGACAAGATCGCTGATGAGCCCCACCATCAGCAGAGCGAACGTCAGCCATGCAAAGCGAGCGATGGGAGTGAATGGACTGAGCGCGAACACCAGCATTCCGAGACCGCACACAAGAGCCGTCTGGGTCATCGCTCCCCCGCAGGTGGCGAGTGCGTCTTCCACCGCAGCAGCAGGATCTAGACCTTTTTGCCGCTGCATCCGATAGTGTGTAATCAAATGCAAAGTATCGTCGACACAGACACCCATAATCACGCTCGCCGTGAGAACCGTACCCAATTCAACCTCCAGCCCGAGCCATCCCATGGTTCCGAATACCACTGCAGCCGGTGTCACATTAGGAAGCATGCACAATAGTCCCGCGGAAATGCTCCGAAACACGATAGCCATGGTAATGGCAATCATTGCGAAAGCACTCGAGAAGCTGTTTAGCATATCAAGAAGTAATTGACGCTGAACGCGATAGACGAAAGGAACTCCTCCACTGATATCAACTTGAATCCCCGATTCCGAGTTCTTAGTCAGGAAGCCATTGATTTTTTCTTCGGCTTCGTTCACCAGTCGCTCATAATCGGTCCGACCAAGGCCGAATACCCGTCCGCTAATCCGCCAGCACTCCTCCGATTCGGACTTGTACAATAGGCCCATGGCAATCAACTGCTCTTCCGAGTCAACGATCGCTTTTTCAATAACAGCTCGTTTGACTGTCGGGCGAGTGCCTGAAGAGAGCGGAATCGGAGGTAGGATGTTCATCACGGACCAGGTCGATTTGATTTCGGGAATCCGAAGGACCTCGCGCCGCAAGCTATCTAGGATGCGAATACGTTCGATGGAATTAAGAGGGTTATTGGTTGGAAAGGTCAGAGAGATCTCGATAGGAACCAAGGGACCGATGCGGTCCTCAATCCAAAGATAATCTTGAATTAGTTGATTGCTTTTCGGAAGCAACTGGTGCGTCCCAACACTCGTCTTCAGTTTCGAAACTCCGAGCCCAAGTCCAGACGCGACGACGAGCCATGCGATGATCAAAAGCAACGGGCGGTGGCGTATCGCTCGAACCAAGGGGCCAGCACCTCGCCACTGCATTACGTTTCTCTGTCTTCTCGGCATAGGCTTGAGTCGCCAGTTGCGGTTGGATGCCCATGGGGCATGTATAGCAAGACCGAGCACGATGATGGCGGAGTTGATTGGAACCACAACAGCGGAAAACAATCCGAACATGCGTATTGGGACGATCTCGCTAGAACAGAGCGAGACGAATCCGATCGCAGTCGTGATCGCAGCCAATAATGAGGGGCCCCATGCGGCGCGAAGGGCACGGGTAGCTTGTGAACTCGCTCCCTCAACAGCGGCTTCGCGAAAGTACCCCAGATAATGTAGGCCCGCCGAGAGGGTTAAAACAAATGCGAGATTGGCAACTAGCAGTAAAACTGCATCGATTCGACCATACGAATAGTAAATTATGGCAAGAGCTAATTGCTGGTTGAACAAGGCTCCGAGGAACAAGAATGCAACCATCCAAAAGTTGCGAATCGAAAAATAGAGAATCGAGAAGCACAGGACCATGAACAAAATATTCAGTTCGGCAAGATTCCTCGCACTCGCCTCATCGATTGCTACGGAATCCATAGTCGATCCTGCAATGTGGATTTGGTCAACTGGCAAGGACGTTGCTTGAGATGCCGACTCCCTGGCCCAAGCGACAGCGGACTTGCGATCTCTTAGTCCGTCGGTAGATACACTCGCAACAACACATGTTTGCTCACCGTCTTGCCCTAAGAATAATCCGGTAATCCGCGGCTTGAGCGATTCGCGTGGTTTGCCCCGTACTCCAAGTTGGATTTGCGTAAGAATATCCTCTCCCGTGATGGCTCGACCGAAATAGGCCTTACCCGAAGGACTTGATGAAACGAGGAGTTCAGCGAGGCGTTTGGCACGCGGGTCCGAAAGAGTGCACCCTTCCCAGCTAATGATCAGAAATTCATCACTCCCAAACCGCGTAAAAAATCGGCTCATGGAACGCATTTCCGAGAAGCTTCTCGGCAACCAGTCCTCAACTCGGTTTTGGTTCTTGAGCCAAGCACCGCGTGCTCCCCAAGCGACCAGCGGGTAGGAGGCTAGGACAAAAATGATAGAGAGAAATAAATTCCATCGGGGAGGCCATTCCCGGTTCGGGGGTGATTGGGGCAATCCTTGGCCGGAATCACTCGCTTCCACGTATCACTCAT
>CAYXFO010000526.1:0-2982 GCA_964464255.1 uncultured Pirellula sp. | reverse complement strand
CATTGAGATCATTGCCGCGCGTTACGGCCAAATAAGTCGACATGCCAAGGGTGAGATTCCTGGAGGGTGAAACAGCATTAGTATAAACTAGGCTGTCTCATTTTGCTACAAGTAGTCCCTAGGAAGTGGCATCAATGATCCGATGTTTTCCTTTGGTATGGAGCGCAATCTCCAGGACGATGATGTCCCAAGGTGCATGACTTACTGTGAGGCGGACTGCATATCAATGCAATCGGGAGAGTGGTTATATCGGTCACGAATGCAACGGCCGACGATGCCGAAGTGAATGGGCGACCAACCCCATGTCCATAGCGTTCCAAATTCGGCTGTTCGAAATACAGAGGAGAGAAACAGAAAGATGGACTCTCCCAACAATATCCGTGGGCACTCCATGGATAAGGACCGATTTCCGGGCTTTGCAACCTCGTTGGTTCCGCGACCAAAGCAGATTCAAAATACCTGCGATCCGACTGCAAATCCTTCATGAGTTTATTTGGATCGGTCGGATTCTCTGTGAGTTGAAGCACGTCGAAAGCAAACAGTCTGTTGAGAAGGGCATCTCCCTGCTCTTTACCTTGGTCTTTCTCCTGCGTTGTTGGGAGAGGTTGTAGGGAAACGACACTGATCACTGGGTGCGGTGAGGGAAGATTCTCCGCGACGATCGGGAGTGGTTGCAAGGCAATATTCGCGTTAATCACTCCGGGTGAAACTGTGTCGACTTGGGGCTGTGCGGGTTCTGTTTGTGAATTGTCTGCGGGCAATTCGCCAGACTCAGGCGATGGTAGAGAGACAAGCACCGGGGCATTTGGAATAGGCTGTAAAGCTTTCAGCGAAACTTGCGTTTGTCCATTGGCTGACAATACCGGGCCTGAAAAAATGCCGAGGGCGGAATACAGGCACAGATGGAACCACCTAATCGGGTATGTCTTGATTTGCATAACTTACCTCTCATCAACACGAGACTGAGCCATTTTTTGGGTATCGGTTGATTTCTCGGTTCAACCGTTACGTTTTTCCTGTAAATTCGATGATCCCTTGGAAAGCCTCGATAGGCTCGCCCGCACAGATTTCCTAATCCCAAAAGTTTAAGAAGTCACAAAAGCTTGCGAACTGCTCAGTAAACAACTTGGCGCATCGATTCGCGTTAAACTATCATCGAATACTCCACTTCTTTACCTTTCCCATAAGAGTGTTTCAAGCCATTGAGCCCGCCGCCAAAGAATCTGATTGTTGAAGTGATTTCAGGTCCCGAAGGAGTGGAATTGAAGTCATATGCTGTGGAAAACGGCATCACTCGTACCTTCGGTGGAGTCCGCGGAACTTCCCAGCTGGTAACCGCAATCAACGACCCCGCCATGTCACGATTCCACTTCCAAGTGATCAACGAAAAGGGGAAGGTCAAGCTCAAGGATTGCAACAGCAAGAACGGAACCAAGCTCGACGGTCGGAAGGTGACAGAGGAGACGATCTCCGCAGGGACGATTTTCAAGGCGGGGCGAACTCGATTTCAGGTCCGATGGGAGAATATTGTCGAGGAGTCGGACGAGGATCCTTCACCGTCTGATCAACCAGTGGCGCAACCAAACCAGGGGCAACCCCTCCAAGCCAAGGAAGACTTGAACGTCATCAGCCCTGACTCCGAGGTCTCGAATCATGATTCTTCGTTGGAATCGAGTCTTGTCGTGGGCCCTTCGAGTTATTTTCGGAAGTCTGGAACCAACTTGAGCGGAATCGTGAAGCGGCTCGATGCGGCCCCGGAAGATGTGTCGGATGAGACGGATCATTCGATTCCTGACATTTGCTCGGTGGAATCCGTCGTTCGAATGATGAAGGTCACGGGCAAGCCGATCGTTGAGTTCAAGGAAACGATACAAGCTCTGGCAAACCATCTAGACTTCTTCGTGATCGCTCATCTTGCGAAAATCAATCTGAACCTCATGCCATCCATCAAGAGAATCCCTTTGTATCCGCATCTCGACCCAAAGGGTTCTGCCTTACCTGTAGCCATACAAAAAACCGAATGGTTTTCGCATCTGCATAGTCGTTTCGCAGAACGACTCATCGCATTCGACGGCTTGATTCTCGTCACGTATCGACCAAAAAGTGAAGGACTCGAAGAGTGCCTTACCGATCTGGGTGTCGCGGCCGTCCCGGGTTTCAGCGAACGAGGGGGGTTTGTTCCTTGGTGCTGGCCCAGCGGCGTCGCGAATGTGCTGGAATCCATGCCCGACGCAACGATTGCGAAATGGTTGGGAGTATCCCTGTCAGGCTTAATTTTTTTGCGGGAATCTCGGATCGTTGCTCACACTATCCGAGACCAAGTTGAAGTATTGGACTCCCTGGACTTCCGCTAAACCATCCGTCCTTGATCAGCGGTAAGAGGGGCGTCCGATAATCAAATCCCGGTAGCCTGGTACCTTGTTATAATCCTGAGCCTCTACGCGATCACGCGATTTAGCAACCGCAACTCCGTCGGTAGCTGATTCGCTCAGGAAGACGTTGCAGTATCGTAACAACGTACCTTTCTCCAGATTGACATTTCTAAGGGACAATCCGTATTCCACTTCGGCCTGGAAGTATCGAAGCCTTGCGTCGAGCAACCGACGATGTGTCTCCAAAACGACGTCCAACTCCCGGAATCCTTCCTTAGAGAAGATCTCCCGCGTCGCCTTCAACTGTTCGGTGATAACATCTAGACGTTCTCGTTGAAGGTTCACGATGTCGAACGATCGTTTCGCATCGTTAATCGCATTGCTCAAACCAAGGTGAACCGCTCGTTCCTGTTCTCGGAGCACTTCTGTCGCACGAACCAGTTGCAATTGCGAGAACCGAACTGCTGCATTCCCGCGACGGAAACCGACCGGCATTTGGTAATCAAGGCCGAGCGCCCATTCGGAGAAATCCGAATTCCATGGTGATCGCCAATCCTCTCCGAATCCGCGAATCCGGTAAGTCGAAATCGCCTCCAACTGAGGCTTGAGA
>CAYXFO010000525.1:0-2986 GCA_964464255.1 uncultured Pirellula sp. | reverse complement strand
ACACTCGCGATTACGAATTCGCAAAGACCTATGGGCTCGAAATCGTTCAGGTGGTCAAGCCTGAGTCGGCGACCGACGAAGAATTGCAGGCGATCGAACGCGGTGAAGTCTGTTTTGCTGGATATGGATTGTCGATCGACAGTGGATCGTTGACCGGATTATCGTCTCAGGATGCGAAATCAAAGATTACGGTCGAACTTGCTCAAGGCGGCCTCGGTCGCGAGGCGGTGAACTACAAATTGCGGGATTGGTTGTTCAGTCGACAACGGTTCTGGGGTGAGCCGTTCCCGATTTTGCATGAACTCGGGGCCGACGGTAAACCCAATGGTCGGATACGTGCAGTTCCGGTCGCGGATCTACCGGTCGATCTGCCGCATCTCGAGGACTACAAGCCGCATGGTCGACCTGAACCACCCTTGGCAAAGGCTGACGATTCATGGCTGTACGTTTCATTGGACGGCAAGCGATTTCGCCGCGAGACCAATACGATGCCTCAATGGGCCGGTTCGTGTTGGTACTACTTGCGATTTATCAGCCCCGGTTGCGGGACAGCATTCGTCGATCGCGAGCAAGAAGCGGCTTGGATGCCAGTCGACCTCTATATTGGAGGGGCTGAACATGCAGTCCTCCACCTGTTGTATGCCAGATTCTGGCACAAGGTCCTCTACGATCGCGGTTATGTTTCTCAGCCCGAGCCTTTCCAAAAGCTTGTCAACCAAGGGATGATCCTTTCCTATGCGTATCGCGATCAACGAGGAGCACTCGTAGCGACCGATCGTGTGGAAGAAAGAGACGACAACACCTATCTCGATCGCGAAACGGGAGAATCGCTCGAACGCATCGTTGCCAAGATGTCGAAGTCTCTGAAGAACGTGATCGATCCGGAGGGTGTTGTCCGTGAATATGGTGCGGACGCCTTGCGACTCTATGAAATGTTTATGGGGCCGTTGGAAGCAACGAAGCCCTGGAGTATGCAAGGGGTCAACGGCGTTCGAAATTTTCTGGATCGCGTTTGGAGACTCATCATCGATGCGCGAGCGGAAGAGAATGCACTGGTAGACACGATCACTTCGGATCCCCCCACCCCCGAGCAAAACCGCGTCATCCACACCACCATTCAAGCCGTTTCGCGAGACGTGGAGAACCTCTCCTTCAATACCGCAATCGCGAGGATGATGGAATTCGTCAACTTCTTTACCAAAGAATCGAAACGGCCAAAGTCTGCGATGGAGACATTGGTATTGCTGCTCGCTCCGTTCGCTCCGCACATGTCGGAGGAACTATGGCAGACGCTCGGTCATCACGATTCCTTGGCCTATCATCCATGGCCTGTCTTTGATGAAGCCATGACCAAGGCTGCAGAGATCGAGGTGCCACTCCAAGTCAACGGGAAACTTCGAGCGAAGATCATGGTCCCTGCGGGTAGTGATGAAGCCGCGCTCGAGCAAGCAGCCCGCAATCACGATCGACTCCAGGAATTGCTGGATGGCAAGAGCATTGTCAAAGTTATCGTAGTCCGTGATCGGATGGTGAATTTCGTCGTTAAGTAGATTGGCAGTAGCTCGGTGTTCCCAGTCTAGGGACACTCGCATTGCACGGTCGGCATTAATCTTGAATCAGCAAGCGATCCTCTGGCTGAATCTTGGCAAGCGGGCGGATCGCGCTACCTGAAATACCCTGGAGCGAATCCCCGAGTTCTTTCCGCCAATGGTTCGCTTGATCTGTAAGCTGCGCAACCATTTCGGGGTATCGATCTGCAACATTGGTTGTCTCACCCACGTCTTCATCGAGGTCGTATAGCTCCGGCGAAACGATCTTTTGCTGCAGGTACTCAACAGGCATACCATCGTTTCGTACCTGTACACCCGCCAACGATCGATACTCATGAGGAAACACCAATTTCCAACGTTCGTTGCGGATCGCCAGCAATTGCCCATCCGCGTAGTAATAGGGAAAAGACGCATGCGGCGAACGCGCATTATCGTCTACCATCAATGGATAAATATCTTGTCCATCGATGGGGAGGTCGGGCAGATCTGCGCCGATCATCCGAGTGATGGTCGGCAGCAGATCGATTGTAGACGCGAATTGGTCGCATGTGGTCCCCGCCGGGATGACTCCTTGGTACTGCATGATGGTCGGGACTCGAACGCCCCCCTCCCATGCAGTCCCTTTTCCTTCCCGCAGCGGAGACGCAGAGCCAGCATGAGTGCCGTAGCTGAGCCAGGGCCCATTGTCGGAGGTGAACACAATCAACGTCTTTTCTGTGAGTTTCAGCTCTTCAACCGTCTCAAGGATTAACCCTACCGACCAGTCGATCTCTCGAACTGCATCAGCAAAGGGACCGTTGGGATGTTTGCCAGCGAAATCAGGTCCGCTGAAAAGAGGTACGTGGACCATCGAGTGCGGTAAGTATAAGAAGAAAGGTTGGCTTTGGTTGGCGCGGATGAAGTCCACAGCGCGTTGCGTGTACTGCGAAGTCATCTTCTTCTGGTCATCCGCCGTCACCTCCGGGTCGCAGACCGATGAATCCTCGACCATCGGAAGAGGAGGGAAGAATGATTTTCGATTGGGATCTTTCTTCTTTGCTTCCAAGACTGCGGGATGAAAAGGCCACATATCGTTCGAGTAAGGGAGCCCATAGTACACATCGAACCCGTGGGATTGAGGGAGGAATTTCGGATGATGGCCCAAGTGCCATTTTCCGAAGCAAGCAGTGGCATATCCTTTGGATTTGCATATCTCTGCGAGGGTGGTTTCTCGCGCGTCGATACCGAGCTTGGATTCCGGTCCGAGAGCACCTCGAAAACCGACGCGTTCATGGATGCATCCGGTCAGAAGTGCAGCACGCGATGCGGAACAAACAGCCGAAGAGACGATAAAGTCGGTAAAGCATCGACCTTGGCGAGCCAAACGTACGAGCGAAGTTGTTTCGTAAGCTCTCGCTCCAAAGGGTTGGATATCAGCATAACCAAGATCATCGACG
>CAYXFO010000524.1:0-2988 GCA_964464255.1 uncultured Pirellula sp. | reverse complement strand
AAGCCGAAGTACTTCCTGCCGATTCACGGCGAGCTGCGGCACCTGCACCAGCACCGGGACCAGCACCGGGAACACCCAATCCGGGGGGAGCACCGCCTGCTGCAGGGCCGCCATTGTATCCCGCAGGGGGGCCTCCGCCTCCTCGTAGACCTGGAGGAGTTCCAGCACCGGGACCACCCGTATATCCCGCTGGAGGTCCGCCAGGTCCACCGAATCCTGGAGGTCCACCTGCACCGGGTCCACCGTTGTAACCAGCGGGTGGACCACCAGCACCGAAACCGGGTATTCCAGCCTGCCCTGTTGCCTGGCCGCCACCCGGTGGCATCGTGTTCCCAGCAAGCCCGGTAGGCATCGGCAACGAGGTCATCGGAGCACCATACTCGTAATCGTGAAACGCCTCTGACCATTTGCCATCCGAGTGAGCTTTACCAAACTCGTCGACGAATGTCGACGCATACTTGCCAGCAGCATCGGTAAGATCTTTCGGAAGCTTATTTTGACCACTGTTGACACCGCCAGCGGCGCCTGGATTTCCAAAGCCTAGCCCCGCAGGTCCGCCAGGAAACCCAGATTCGCCTCCGGGCCCACCACCTCCAAACCCACCACCTGGTCCAGAGGAACCCCCAGGACCCGCACTCAGCTCTGCCTTCTTCGTTCCGATGGGGCGGAGGTTGTCTTGCCTGCTTGTGTTGTTCAGGATCACTCCCATGGCGAAGCTATAGCCCAAGCGGGGAACGACGCGCTTCTTGTCCCAGCGGTAGCTATTCATTTCCGCTTCGCGCTCTTCGTTGGGCAACGACAGGAGATGCGATTGATAGAGAGCGTAGGCCCGCGGTAGATTTCCCCCTTTAAACGCGTTTACCGCTCGGTCGCGTAACGACAACGTGGGTGGCAGGAAATTCGATGGATCTTGGAACGGATTGTTGTTGGGCGGAGGGGCAGCAGGAGGTGTACCGGCTATCCCTGTATTCGAACCGGGGTTTCCTTCAAATCCTACGGGAGGCATCGCAGAACCACCACCAGCGTTTCCTAATGAAGGTCCTCCAAATCCAGGTTGACCTCCAACCGCTCCACCACCTCCAACAGAGAGGCTTGGACGTTGAGGAGGAGCGTTCCCTGCATTGGCGCTGGGGCTTCCAGGTGTTACGGTCCCGCCAAAAGATGGAAACGAGGGCTTACTAGGAGCCTGAGCCGCGTTCCCGCTAGACGCCTCCTCTTCCGTACCTTGGCCGCCGGGGGGTTGCACGGCATTCGATGGAGGTGCCGCCGTTGCCTTCTCAGCAGGTGGATTGCTTGCCGTGCTTGCCGGGGCAGCGGTCTGCGAAGTTTTGCTCCCGCACCCACCCGTTGTCGCTAAAGCGCAGAGCGCAAAAGCCAAGAACCTAGTGTTCCGCTTCATGAATTACCCCATCAACTCAATAGGTGACCACTGCTTGAAGTTACCGCTGGAATATATCGCTGGAGTGCGCTCGCGCCGCACAAAACCTTATATCAACTTAGCATCCGACATTCTGACTCGGAAAAACCAGATTATCAGTCACCCAGAAGTCGTTGTCTATGGCTTGGTCGGATATATTAGAGAGGATCAACCGCCCCCCTTGTTGCGGAAGGACTTTCCGAGTGCCTCCAACACCCAATCCGACCGACGCTCAAACACCCTTTGCATCCCAGGATGATCGGTCTCGATCCACGGTGGGATTGTGGACTTTGCTCATTTCGATGGTCGTTTTTGCTGCTATTTCGTTCCTTTTGATGTTCGCAGCCCGTGTGCCAGCGATCTCGGAAAGCATCAACGACATGTTCGGGATCCGAAGCTCGACCAATGGGACTGACAAACCCGACCGCTCGGCTCATTTGTTCATGCTCCTTTTCTGCTACACATCCCCGCTCATGCTCATGTTGTGGGTCAGCCTCCTGAAGGGACTTGGACAACGTCGTTCGCGGCAACCTGCAAAGTCTTCATCCACCAACTCCTCCGATCCTTTCGCCTGATTGATATATGCAAGAAGTCTTAGAAGCCATCGAACGACATTTGGGGCGAACCCTTCCGATCTCGCAACTCGATTACTATCAAGTGATTGGGCTTGAACTTTATTGCAATGACCCTCAACAGATCCGCAAAGCTCTTCAAGAAGCGACCAATCGCTGGATGCAATCGGAGACGGGCAAATATCCCGAATCCGCTCAAATCATCGCCAAGTTGCTCAAGCAAGCCCAAACCATCCTGCTCGATCCAGAAAGACGAGAGAGGTACAACCTACAGCTCGAGAAACTAAGAAGCTCACAAGCAGAAGTGCCGCAACTGGCCAGAGGTGCAGGAGGCGACAAATCAGTTAGCGATAGAGAAGACAAAAGAGATAGAGAAGATAAAGCCGAAGACCCTTACCGCTTGTTCCCGAACGCCGATCCCATGGCACCATTCTCGTTTGAATCTGCCGCGTCATCATCCTTTTCACGCGACAGCTCATGCGCTTTGCTCGAACGGATCCGAGATCCACAATCTCGACTTGCAGAACTCGAGCTTCTCTTTCCTTCGCTCTCGGACTATGAATATGCCCCTTCGGAAGAGGACAGCAACGTCAACTCTTATTCAGCCCCTTCTCCATCTTCGCTATCTCCGATACGCGATAGGACTTCCGGAGGGTTATCTCTAGCTCAGCAGATGGCACGAAGGCGAAAGAGAAAACGAATCATACTCTCACTTCTTTTCTTTTTCGGTTCGCAAGCGATCCTCGGAGTCGCCATATGGGCCTATATGCGCGACCAAAGCAGATTGGCCTCGAAAAACAAACGCTTAGCCGACGGGCAATGGCAGGCTGATAATCCCGAAAACCCCAAACTCCCTAGCATCTCCAAGGGAGCCAAAGATGAAACCGGCATCTTCCCGAGTGAACAGCCCGCCGCTGAGGAGAACTCAAACTCCAAAAATCCTTCCTCGCCGGATGAACCAAAGCGAAACCAATCGAACAGATCGCGACAGCCAGGAAG
>CAYXFO010000523.1:1373-2994 GCA_964464255.1 uncultured Pirellula sp. | reverse complement strand
CATCCAGGTCGTACAAAACCTCCATATGATCGCTGATGAAGCCCAGGGGCTGAACAATCAGATGCTTGGGTTGAGATTCGCTGGCCAGTTGCTCAATCCGGTCGCATACGTCTGGTTCCAACCATGGTTGTTGGGGAGGGCCGGATCGACTTTGGAATGCGAGCTCCCAATTCAGATGGTTGGCAGCTTCGCAGACCAGTCGTGATGCTTCTCGCAGCTGCTCTTCGTACCGACTATGGTCCGCCATCGCTTTGGGAATACTGTGTGCGCAGAAAAGTACTTTCGTCCCGCCTCGCTCTTGCTCGGGGATCTGTGAAAGCGCTTCAAGCAAACAATCACGCTGGGCCTCGATGAACTTCGGATGATTGAATCCCATCCGAGTTTTTTCAACCATCGGTGCAGAGTCTCCCACTGCCAACATTGCCGACGCAAGATTCTCGCGATACTGGCGACAACCGCTGTAGCAACTGAACATGGATGTAAAGAACGCGATGGAACGCCGACAACCGGCCTGGGTCATCTCCTGCAAAGTAGCGTCGAGCATTGGATTCCAATTTCGATTCCCCCAATAGATGGGTAACGCGATGCCCCGGCGATCGCATTCAGCCTGCACGCACGCGATGAGCTTTCTGCACTGCTCATTGATGGGGCTCACCCCACCGAAATGATGGTAATGCTCCGCGACCTCCAGCATCCGCTCTCGCGGCACATTCTTGCCGCGTAAGACGTTTTCGAGGAACGGCAGGACATCGTCTGGCCCCTCTGGGCCACCAAAGGAAACGATGAGAATCGAATCGATCGGAACGGAATCAAGCGGAGGAAGTGGACCGAGGGGGGCTGCGGGTGTCGCAGCAGTTACTGGACCGGTGGACATAGTATTCAGACAATCAAAGTGGAAGGTGAGGTTACTCGTTTCATGTACCGTTTGCGTGGCCTTAATTCAACCGAGGTACTATAGCGCGCGGGCGAACGCATACGCTATACTATTCCCCTCGGTTTACCAGGAGCCTACGTTTTCCTCGATACGGAAGTCCCAATGGCGGTTGATTCAGCCTCGATCGATCTCGCAGAAGCCCTTCAAACGTTTGGGCTTTCTGATTTTCGACGTGGTCAGCGGGAGGTGATCGAGCACGTTATTTCAGGCAGAGATTGCCTGTGCGTAATGCCGACAGGTGGTGGCAAAAGCCTTTGCTACCAACTTCCTAGCGTGGTTCGGCCTGGATTGACCATCGTCGTTTCCCCGTTGATCGCACTGATGAAGGACCAGGTCGACTCCCTCGCTCGGCGAGGGATTAGAGCCACGCTCATCAATAGTTCCCTCACTCTCCAGGAGCAAACGGAACGGCTTGAGCAAGTCGCATCAGGTCGGTTCACAATGCTCTACGTCGCTCCCGAGCGTATGCGCAACTCGCGGTTCCTCGATTCGATACGGGCGACTCCGATCCAGCTGCTCGCCATCGACGAAGCCCACTGCATCAGCGAATGGGGACATGATTTCCGCCCAGACTACCAACGACTGGGCCGATTCCGCGAAGCCCTAGGCAACGTCCAAACCATCGCTCTCACCGCGACGGCAACACCCAAGGTTCGCGACGACATACTCGCCAGCCTGAATCTGCAA
>CAYXFO010000523.1:0-1363 GCA_964464255.1 uncultured Pirellula sp. | reverse complement strand
CCGGATTCGCAAGAGATAACCTTTACTTCGGTTCACTCTACTGCATGAGCGATCGGGACAAGGACAAGCAACTTCACAGTTTCCTCGAAGGCCGCGACGAATCGGGAATCATCTATGTTGCGACCCGAAAGCGCTGCGATTCGCTGGTCGATCAACTCGCGAAGGAACTCAAGCTGTCGGTCGGTGCATACCACGCTGGTCTCCTCCCCGAACAACGAAAACACATCCAAGACCAATTCATGACTGGGAAGCTGAAGGCCATCGTTGCGACCAACGCCTTTGGCATGGGGATCGACAAACCCGATCTACGCTATGTCATTCACTACAACATGCCCGGCACGATTGAGGCTTACTATCAAGAAGCTGGCCGAGCGGGCCGCGACGGCCTCCTATCGCAATGCGTACTGTTCTACAACCCTCAGGATCGTTATATCCAAGAGTTCTTTATCGAGAACGCAAATCCATCCCGCGCGATCATCGAATCGGTCTATCAAGTTCTCCAAGATTGCGAAGACGATCCCATCGAAATGACTGCGGATGAGATTCGCGATGCGATCGGAAAGACGGCGTCCGCAGAAGCGGTCAACGCATCGCTTCAGATTCTTGCTCGCACCAATGTCCTCGAAAGACTGGAGGTCGCAGGCGGATTGGCGATGTTCCGATTGAGCAGCCGCATGCAGAGCTATGTCGATCTGCTTCCTCGCGAAGCTCGTGTGCGAAGATCGGTGCTGCAAGTGGTGGAACGGGGCATCGGTGATCGACGCGATGAACCCGTTTACATCCATCCGCGATGGCTCATGGAGCAACTCGAAATGGATCGCGACACACTTTTTCGACACCTCAACGAACTGACCAAACTCGAGGACTTCGAGTTTGCAAAACCGTTTCGCGGTCGAGCCATCCACTTTCGTCGGCGAAACGTTCCGTTCGATGAACTTCCCATCGACCACGCAGGTCTAGCTGCAAGAAAGAAGGCAGACTTCGAGAAACTCGATCAAATGGTCGCCTATGCCAAGACAACGCGTTGCCGCCAACGCACGATTCTCGATTACTTTGGGGATACGACAGCGGGAAACTGCAAAATATGCGACCGTTGCCAAGGGAAAACCGGTTGGCCTAAACTTCCAGTCGTCGCCAAAGTGGAAGCCAAGGCAAAGCCCAAGACAGAGACAAAGAACCCCGCTCCGGAGATTGAACAGAAGACGGCATCGAAACCCGAGGAAACAACAACCAAGAAACGGGAAACTTCCAAGAAACAGATCGCACCCGCAAAGGAAGCATCGCCGCAAGATGTTCGCGATGCAGCCGCACTCATCCAAACCATACTCGGTGCGATCGAACGGACGCACGGTTATCTGAGCAA
>CAYXFO010000522.1:0-2998 GCA_964464255.1 uncultured Pirellula sp. | reverse complement strand
ATCGTGCAGTTCGGTGCAGATCACCATCATACCCCCCAGCGCCCGAACATCATCCTCGAGTTTGATATCGGTTCCGCGACCTGCCATGTTCGTCGCGACGGTAATCTGGCCTCGCAGACCAGCCAATGAAACGATTTCCGCCTCCCGCTCAACCTCGTTTGCATTGAGGACCTGGACGATTAGCCCTTGCTCGCGGAGCAAACCGGCGAGAATCGTCGACTTGTCGATCGATCGGGTACCGATCAACACCGGTCGACCAACGGCATGGACTCCCTTCACTTCCTCGACGATCCGATGAAACTTGTCCATCATGTCCGAGCAAACAATATCGGGAAGCCGCTTTCGATTCGGTGGCCGATTCGTGGGAACCTGAACGACAGGAGTCTTGTAGATACGACGCAATTCTCGAGAACTGGTAGCTGCGGTCCCAGTCATCCCCGCCAGGTGCTTGTAACGCAGGAATAAATCCTGCACGGTAATGCGGGCTGCTTGACCGGTCGGAACCGTGACGTCTACTCCCGCCTTGGCTTCCACCGCTTGATGGATCCCGTCTCTCCACTTCCGACCTTCAGCCAAACGGCCCGTGAACTCGTCTACGATCACTATTTCCCCATCGCGGACGACGTACTGTCGATCGAGATGGTAATCGCGATGTACCTTGATCGCCCGTTCGATGTACTCGTAAAGATCCACAAGCGGAACGGTTCGAATCGCGTCAGGACGATTCAATCCTCGCACCCGCTGTCGACCGCGTGCGGTCAATTCATGTTTGCGGTTATCTTCCTCGATTGTGAAGTCTTCCTTGAAGACGAATTCGCTGGCATGTTCCGAAGCCCATCGATAGGTCGCAATGACAGCTTCACGAGCTTCATCCCCGAGGGAGCCGATGATCAGTGGCGTTCTCGCTTCATCGATCAGAATACTATCGGCCTCGTCAACCAATACGAAGTGCATCCCGCGTTGTACGGGTTGGTCGCCACTGGATTTCCATCGCTGATGAGAACCAGCCCCTAAAAAATCGTCGACCGCACGACCTTGGGCTCGCATCAATAATCGGTCGCGGAGGAAGTCGAAGCCGAACTCTTTAGCCGTTCCGTAGGTGATATCAGCGGCGTAAAACTTTCTTCGATCATCTTGACTGTGATCGGTCAGCACCACGCCTACTCGCATCCCAAGTAGGTCATACAGTGGACGCATCCAATCCGCATCGCGTTGAGCCAGATAGTCGTTGACGGTCGCCAAGTGGGCTCCTTTCCCTTGAAGAGAATGGAGGGCTAGCGGCAGGGTAGCTGTCAGCGTCTTCCCTTCCCCGGTCTGCATCTCTGCAATGCATCCATAAAATAACGCGACCCCGCCGAGTATTTGAACATCGTAATGACGCATGTTCAGTTTCCGCCTAGCCGCTTCTCGAACCAAAGAATAGGTTTCGGGCAATAGGGACGCTAGCGTTTCACCACTCTTGGCTCGATACACCAACGATAGAGCGGCTTTGCGGATTTGAGGTTCCGTCAGGGCTCTTCGCGACGACTCGAGAGCATTGACAGCCCGGACCTGCTCGAGCCACTGGTTGATCTTGTACCGGCCGACCCCTGGGATCCTCCAACCAGCCGTCACTCGAGGGCGGTATGGAAGCTGAAGGGAACTCTTTCCAGCTGTTCCGGTTTGCGAGTCGGAGATAATGTCCGGTTGCGTTCCAGCACCAAGCGAACGATCTCCGTCCTCTCCTAGGGCACCTTCTCCGCTTTTTCCCGATGCATTGCTTTCGGGGCCAGTGTCGGACTGTGAATTGGAGAGTGTTGCCATCGATGGGTGAAAAGCAAAGGAGTGACTTGCCAGACTGCACGTTTGCGGACTTCGCCGAAGTTAGCTGGCGAAATCATTGTATGTTCTGTTCGAGTTTTCGTCCCGTGTGAATCCCGCTCCTGAGTTTCGAAATCGGGGAAGCGGTGGAAATGGAGAAATCCCAAACCTTATGTCATCTTGGGAAGGCTGGGAAAGATAATCCTCATGTACCTTTTTTTTCTTAGCTTCTGACGGTAACGGCCGATCCTATTTTGCGAGCGGCACGAAAGTTTCCGTCCACCGAGAACCTTACCATGAAAATCGATCGTAGGACACTGGCATTGATGATAGCATCCCTCTGCGGAACCTGTGCGGTTTCCCAGGCCCAGGACGATGCGACGCTACTTTCACTTGTGGAATCAAGCCAAAGTCGTTCCATCGACCACGCACTCGCTCGATCGCCGTCTCCTTCCGCAACGGTTCTCGCCAGTGCAACGGGTTCTCTGAGTGACAAAGAAACACCGAGCAATTCGGGAAACATCTCCGATAGCTCCTCCGATAGCTCGACAGACGAACAGTCCGCATGGTCCGAGGAAGCCACCTCCGGATCTTTGGTAGGCTATAAATCAGGCTCTGGTAGGTCGACAACCCCGTGTGAAAGTATCCCTAGTGCTTCTTGTGGTACAACAACATCGGTTGACAACTCGAATTGCGGCTCGGGAACGGGATGGCTGGACTTTGATACGTTGCTTTGGTGGGGACGCGGATTAACAAACGCACCCTTGGTTACTGGCGGAGCGAATACTACCGACCTGCCTACGAACCCACTGCTCGGTGGATCCGATAATCCTGTCGGAACCGATCTGATGTTTGGCTTGCGTGCCGATCTGGGGTTTTGGCTAGATGATTGTCAGAATTATGGCGTTGGGGGCCGTGCTTGGGGAATCTTATCCGATAGCCAGGAAAAGATCATCACCAACGGCGGGAACTCGACGGGCATTCAGTTCTTCAATGCGGCTAACTTTGGCGAAACAACATTCCTGCGAGTCAACAACGGCAATGCGATTCCACCGACAACGGGTACGATTGGGGTGTTGAGCGATGTCGATGTCTTCTCGGGAGAACTCTACCTCCGTTCACGGTTGCTTGGAGACCGTGTGAATGTCATCTTGGGAAGGCTGGGAAAGATAATCCTCATGTACCTTTTTTTTCTTAG
>CAYXFO010000521.1:0-2999 GCA_964464255.1 uncultured Pirellula sp. | reverse complement strand
TCATCGAAGACCGGATCAGTGCAGTGAAGGATGTGCTGCTCAACAGAGTATTTCACAGGAGTTCAAGTTCGCGGATCGACCACGGCTCCGGCGATAAACTTCCCCGTATCTATTTGATTTGCGATCCAAACGATGAGGAGCGAACCTCTGCTTTGGAAGACTACTTCAGTACACAGGGATGCGATGTTCAACTTCCTTCCTTCCAGGGTGAGGAAGAAGATTGCCAGTCGGTCCACCTGAGCAATCTCCGATCTTGCGATGGAGCAATCATCTACTTTGGAAGCACTACTCGCCACTGGGTCGATTCCCACGCACGCGAATTGATAAAGGCAACTGGATATCGAGAATCGGAACCCATCGCCGCTCGTGTTGTCTACGTCTCCCGTCCGATTGACACAAGGAAAGATCGCTACAAGAACCTGACCACAGAAATTATTTCTGAGGGGGAATCGAGTGATTTCTCCGAATTGGGACCATTCGTCGAACAGGTAAAGAAGGCGGCAGCTCGAAAACATAAATCGGGATCCGTCCCATGAGTTCGCGTTTACTCGAACTTGCGAGAAACCCCTTTCCCGGTCTCCGCTCTTTTCAAGAGGATGAAGACTACCTGTTCTTTGGTCGCGAAGGGCAGGTCACCGAATTACTGAAGCGACTTCGCAACCAGCATTTTCTCGCCGTGGTCGGAACATCGGGGAGCGGTAAATCCTCCTTGATCCGCGCAGGGCTGATTCCCGCCCTTCATCGCGGCGCTCTGGTTTCCGCGGGATCCAAATGGGAAATTCTCTACGCTCGACCCGGCGGGGCGCCCATGGAGAATCTGGCCCGTTCGCTCGAGCAATCCGACTTGTACGAATCGAGCAATGAACTGTTCCCGAGACTGCTCGCATGCCTGAGTCGAAGCCGATTGGGATTGGTGGATGCGATCGGACAGGCGAAGACCGAGCGCGACACCAACATCCTATTAATCGTTGACCAGTTCGAAGAAGTATTCAGATACCGCCGAAAGGATGAGGAAAGCCGTGTCAAAGCCGCCGATTTCGTAGCCGGACTGCTGGAAGCTTCAAAAAGAAGCCAAAGACGCATCTACGTGATCGTTACCATGAGGTCGGATTACTTGGGAGACTGCGCTGTCTTCCCAGGAATGGCGGAAGCCGTGAATCGAGGCGAATATCTCATACCGAGGCTTTCTCGTGAAGAACTGCGGGATGCGATCGTTAATCCCATCCGTGTTGCCGGGGGAAGCATCTCCAACCGACTCGTCCAGAAACTCCTGAATCGTGTCTCGGATAATCACGATCAACTACCGCTTCTCCAGCACGCATTGATGCGAACCTGGGAGGCGTGGGAGCAAGGCCACTCCGACGACGACCCCGTCGATCTGGAGCATTTCCAAATAGCCGGCGAGATCGAGTTTGCGATTTCCAAACACGCAGACGAGGTCTTGGCGTTTCTGCCCGTACATCAACAACCTATCGCGGAACGACTCTTCAAAGCACTCACCGAGTTGGGAAATGATCGACGGGAAACACGACGACCCACTCGATTGGAGGATCTCCACAAGACGATCGATTGCAAAGAGGACGATCTGCTCGCTGTGATCGATGCGTTTCGGGACAAGAGTTGTGCATTCATTACCCCAACTCAGGGAATGACCATTTACCGCGATACGTACATCGATATTTCGCATGAGAGTTTGATGCGAGTCTGGGGTACACTGAGAGAATGGGTTCATCAGGAATACCAATCGGCCCGCACCTATCGCCGACTTGCGGAGACAGCTACGTTGCATGCCGAGGGGAAATCGGGGCTCTATCGAGACCCGGATCTTCAAGTCGCGGTCTCATGGCGCGACAAAAATTCAACCAATGCCGCATGGGCTAGCAGGTACCATGAGGCCTACTATCTGGCACTCGATTTTCTCAACCAAAGCCAGGAAGAACAAAAACGCGAATCGGAACAAAAGGAAATTGCTCGCCGAAAGGAACTCGAGCAGAGTCGCGCACTGGCTGATTTGCAGTCCCGGCGAGCGGAGGAGTCGGCACGCTCGGCTCGACGATCCCGGATCACCAGCCTGATCATGGCCGGACTAGCTGCTGTAGGAATCGCGTTGTCGATCACCAGTTATGTTCTATTTGTGCGGTTCCAGGAATCGGAAACAACTCGCAATCAACAAGAACAACAGGCCTTAGTCAATATGCGAATCGCACAGGAACGGACCCGATTCGTGATAGAAACTACCAATCGACTCTCCAATGACGTGGACAGTATCCCAGAGTCCACTCGCAAGAACTTCATTGATCTTTTCCGTAACGGAATCGGGGAACTTGGGAATCAAAGCACGGCCGGTAAACAAACCTCCGAAATGAATTTGGTCATGCAACTGACCTTGCTGTGGTCCCTGCGCAGACTTAATCCGGAGCCAAGCATGCAATTGCAGGATGCGGATGCCAAACTGCTTGCCAATGCCGAAGGCTTTCTAGCCAAACATTCCGACGGAGCCTGGACTCGCGATGCCAGTGAACTGAAAGCATCGCTCCTTTTGAGAAGAATCCTCGGAACAGTCTACTTCGAGCTCAACCAGCAAGAAGAGTCGGCTCGCGTCTGGGACAATCTTCTTGAGTTTACTGATACTATTCCGCCAAATATGAAGTTGGATCGGACCATTGAATTGGATGCATTGATCTGTCGTCTCGAGGCCTTTATCCACGTCGCAAGGATAAATGTCAGGAAAGGACTACTCGATGAGGGGCGGAAACTTTACCAGAGAGCCTGCGACTGCCAATCAGCCATTCCAAAATCGGTCGATGACGATAGCCTGTACCAAACCAATGAGGCGTATGGTGCGATAGCACAGGCCTACCATGAACGCGCACTTTGCGACGATCAAGCTCCTGTTGATGCGATCGCTCTTTGGTTAAAACAATCCAATGAAGCAATTGAAAGGATTCGCGGAGTTCCTCGAAGCCACCTGAAGGAAATGGAAGCGATCAATAATCGGA
>CAYXFO010000520.1:1634-2999 GCA_964464255.1 uncultured Pirellula sp. | reverse complement strand
CATCGGATGGGATTGCCGTAACTATCTACAAATTCGTTGAGCCCATCATTGTCGGTGTCGCGTATCTCGGAGCGTCCGAACAACTCGATAGCCGAGGAACCACTGTAGGTACTGTCCTCGATGATCAAGTACAACAATTCCGCATTTGCATTCGTCAATTCCCAGCCAGGAATCGGCGTGAGGTTACCAGAAGCCGGATCCAGGACACTCAGTCGACGGATCAGTTGCCGAGTCCGAGCGGAAACCTCACTAACTGCGAAGATCGGAGACCTTCCCGGTGCAATCAAGCCGGTCGGAAACACATGTCCGTTGTTCAGCCAAAATTGAATGTGTTCTTCGACCGGACCGCCAGCGTACCAAGTTGTGGTCCACTTCAAATCATCGGGATGATCTGGCAACTCTTGAACAATTGTTTGACGTATGGCAAAAAGCCTGGCACGTTCGAACAGCAAAGCCGTTCCCTCTTGACTGGGGTTCGGAGGAGAAGGCAAGACAATTGCCTGCGCAGAACCTGGTATCGGAGAGGTTCGGTAGCGATAACCTGTTGCTATCGATGGTGGAATCGTTGCATCAATCGCCTGCGGTTCAGCGCGAGCATTCTCGTACTCTTGCATCCGGGAGTTGAGTACTTCGTTGATCTTGCGAATGGTCGCGGCGGTTTTGATGTTGTTGGCTTCCGTTGCCGCGCCTCGATAAGCAATGACAAACATCCCGGCGACCGTGGCCATGACGCTGATGGTCACCAGCAGTTCGATCAACGTCAAACCACCGCGGTTTCGGAATTTCACTGCCGCCACGACAGCACTCATTACAACGACTCCCCTAGCGTAGGAGCCTCGGTGAAATTCGATGTGTTGTCATCGACAGGACGCAAGTTTCCGAACTCTTGCAAGAAATAACGCAATGGGGGCGGGGAAAGCGGGGCAAAGAAAAGACCATTCGTGGTATTCAACTGACACGGTATTCCGCTCGGGCATGCAAACAAGAAGAGAGTGCTGGAACTGACGACACTCTGAACGGATTGACAACCATATAGTTTGTCATACCCAGCGTTCATGATTTGGAACGTTTTGTCGTTGGCATATCGCTGCGGTTTAGGCGTACCTGCGAAGCTGTTGTTGACTTCGTTCCCCAAAAACGGGCGGGCGCAATTTGGGCTCGTCGCGGCCGGACCGGGAACGTAAAAGTTAAAGTACACCCCAGCAAGCTGATAGGTTCGACTGTCAAAATACGTGATCGGGACGCCACCCTGCTGAATCGATGGTCCCGCGCCGACATAGACGGGAAGCAAGTCATTACCAACTCCCTGTCCGTAAATGGTCTCGTCATTGGAAAATCCATCAACAGTCAAAGTTAATCGGTTTG
>CAYXFO010000520.1:0-1534 GCA_964464255.1 uncultured Pirellula sp. | reverse complement strand
CGGGAACGCTTTTCTGAGATGAGCTTCGACAAGTGGCCAGGAGCTGCCGTCGGGAGGATAGTCGCCGTATTTCGTGCGGTACTGCTCGACTGCTTGAGCGATCATTTCGATTTCGAACTTCTGGGCTTTTTTCAAAATCGCAGTTCGAGCGGCACTCACTCCGAAGGCCAACAAGCCCGCCAGGATCCCTAAGATCGCGATGACGATAAGCAATTCCACCAAGGTGAAACCGACGGGACGACGAACCATGGTTGCACTCCATCGATTCATGTTGCTGGATTTGGTTTGCATTGAAGATCCCCCCTCACCCTGCCCTCTCCCCCGTGAGGGGGCGAGGGTATGTCTTGTTGATTTGCCCTCTTCCCCCTAAGGGGGCGAGGGTATGTTTCGTTGTTTACTTGCTCAAGCTGGTGATCAACGAGATCAGCGGCATGAAGAGCGAAATGACGATGAAGCCGACCGCGACCCCGAGGAACACGATCAGCAACGGCTCGATCAGCTTGGTCAAGCCTTCGGTCATCACGCGGACTTCTTCGTCGTAGTTGTCGGCGATCTTGTAGAGCATCGTATCGAGTTCCCCCGTTTCTTCGCCGACGTCGACCATGTTGACCACCAGGTCGTCGATGACGCGAGATCGGGTCTTGAGCAGGTACATCGCGGCGCAGGCGAATGCACCGATGCCGATAGCACCCAAGCTCATGAACAAGAGCTGTCCGGTCGCACCTGCCTGCGAGGCCTTGCCCTCGGACCCTTTTCCAGCACCTCGACCCGCAGTTATCGCGACCGACAGCATCATGATCCCTGGAAACGAGCCCATCCAAACCCAGTAGAACAGGGCTAGCGGATGGAAACCCATGTAGGAATGCTCCTTCATCGGTTTGGAGATTGTCTCCCCTTCGCGGATCGCTTCGCTGACCTTGCTAAAGATCCGCTCGAACATCGCATTGCCCGACGTCTCGCGCGTGATATTGAGGGCTTCGAGGATCGGTACACCGCTGGTTACTAGAGTCCCGAGCGTTCGGGTGGTTCGGGCCAGGATATTCTTTTCCACCAAGCCGCCGAAAATCGGCACCTTGATAATGAACATGTCATAGCCCATGCGCCCGTGCTTGAATTTGCGGATCAGTTTACCGATCAGCCAAATCACCACCGGCAACAAGAACATGAGCCACCAGTAGATAACGACGTAATCGCTCATGGCCATGAGGAGCAGCGTCGGGGCTGGCAGTTTCAGTTCGAACTCTTCGAACATTTTCTTGAAGGTGGGAACGATGAAGTACATGATCCCTGCAAGGATCCCAACCGCCACCAAGACGACCGCGACGGGATAGATCATCGCCCCTTTGACTTTTCGTTTCAGCGACTCGGCCCGTTCCAGGAACTCTGCCAATCGCTGCAGAATGGTCTCGAGTGCACCACCCGCTTCCCCCGCCTTGATCATGTTCACATACAGGCGACTGAATACCTTGGGGCATTTCGACATGGCTTCCGAGAGGGTCGAGCCGGTTTCGATTTCGTCGCAGATATCCATCAA
>CAYXFO010000519.1:2715-3014 GCA_964464255.1 uncultured Pirellula sp. | reverse complement strand
GCATGTCGATTGAAGTCTCCCGCTTGCTGATGCTCGCGTGCCAACAACAAAACGCAAGCCACGTCGTCGTGCGAGTGCATGAAAGCGTTGCTTCTTACCTGAACAATCGGAAACGGCGCGAAATAATCTCCCTGGAAGAAAGCTCAGGGGTCTCGGTCCAGATTCTTGCGAGCGAAACACAATTTCCCGAGCATCTGGAGTTGGATTGTCGCGATAAGGACGGTGGACTGATCACTCTGCCGTTTCTGCCAGTGCTCGGCGCTGGGGCTGTGAGGTGATGTATGAATTGGGAATTGTTG
>CAYXFO010000519.1:291-2705 GCA_964464255.1 uncultured Pirellula sp. | reverse complement strand
TTGTTGATCTTTGTCCTCCTTTACTTGGTCGGCACCCTGGCCGTTGGAGCATGGGCGGGCACGCGAGTGAAAAACACCGAGGACTTCGCCGTCGCCGGGCACTCGCTACCGCTCTACATGGTGATCACCACCAGCTTCGCCACTTGGTTCGGCGCCGAAACCGTTATGGGAATCCCTGCCAAGTTCGTGGAAGGGGGCCTGAACTCCGTCATCGAAGACCCTTTTGGTGCATCGATGTGTCTCGTGTTTGTCGGGTTGTTTTTCGCGACGCGACTCTACAGAATGAAGTTGCTAACCATCGGAGACTTCTACCGAAAACGATTCGGAACACCGGTAGAAATCCTCTGCTCCGTCATGATCATCATCAGCTATCTAGGCTGGGTCGCCGCCCAGATAACTGCACTGGGCCTCGTCTTTACGATCTTGTCTGGCGGTGCTATCGACCATCCCACCGGGATGATCATCGGCACGATCTTGGTTCTCGTCTACGTGATGATGGGAGGGATGCTCGCTGTAGCATGGACGGACTTTATCCAGATGATCGTATTGGTCATCGGACTCTCCTACATCGCTTGGTACGCCTCCGGACTCGTGGGTGGGGCTGACAAGGTGTTCGCCTACGCGAACGAAAAAGAATGGTTCTCGATCCTTCCTCCACCCAGCTTCAAGGATTGGGCATTCTTTATCGCGGCGGCTATCACGATGATGCTCGGTTCGATTCCCCAACAGGACGTTTTTCAACGAGTCATGTCCGCCAAGGACGAACGCTCAGCAAAATTCGGGGCAGTGATAGGCGGCCTCTGCTATCTCGCATTCGCTTTTGTACCGATGTTCATCGTTGTTGCGGCCCTAATCAAAATGCCTGAACATTCGCAAGAACTTTTGGAGAGCGATCCTCAACGTGTCCTTCCTCGCATGATCCTCGATCACATGCCGCTATTTGCGCAGATTCTTTTCTTCGGTGCATTGGTGTCGGCGATCAAGTCCTGTTCGTCTGCAACACTGCTTGCTCCATCCACCAGCTTCGTAGAAAACATCCTTCGCCATATCTATCCGCATCTGAAAGACAAGCAATTGCTGCTCGCCATGCGGATCACAATCTTCGTCTTTACCGCGTTGGTATTAACCTACGCCATTCTCACCGAGGGGACCCCGATTTACGAATTGGTCTCCAACGCATACCAAGTGACATTGGCGGGTTCCTTTGTGCCACTTACGGCTGGCTTGTATTGGAGACGGGCGACGACCCAGGGAGCGATCTTGTCCATCATCCTGGGAATCAGTTCGTGGGGCTTGGTCACATTCTGTAACCTAATTCCGCTTCCAGGTTTGCAAGGACTCGATGAAGTATTCCCTGCACAACTCACTGCGTTAGGTTTTGCGATCTTCGGTATGATCTTTGGTTCCTTGGCTCCGCAGCGGATCAAAAATGTTTGCCACATCAACCCAAATTACTTGGGCTTGGTCCCCGTGGAAAAGCAGCCGACCGCTCACTCACATCGTCATACAGAGCCAAGCTAAGCTTAGCGGTGGAATTATAAAAAAAGACGGCTGGCGAGTGCCAACCGTCTTAAAATCAAATCGAAGTGAACGCGAGACTTCGCAGTATTAGTCCGCGGTTGGGTCTACCACATCCCCTGCATCCTTGGTTCCCATCGAACCCCAAACCCCGTAAGGACTTCGGTTATTCGAGCGAGCACCGTCGTTCCCTTGCGGTCCGGGTTGGCTTAGGTCACCCGTATCGATAGTGTTAGGAATGTATCGGGTTCCTAGGTCAGCGAATACAACGTGAGCACCGTTGCCATGGTAACTCGAAGCCGATGAAATACCCCAGTCCCACAACTGATTGTTGCATGAAGGAGAATTCGGTCCGAGAATCGTTTGGATGGATGCGTGGTTGTAGTCACCGTCATGCCAACGCATGCCTTGTGAATGCCACAGATCGCCCGTGTTCACTCGGTTGGGATCATAGCGATCTCCGAGTTGAACGCGTTTGCAATTGAAGGGGGTCTCGATGTTGGCTGAAGCAGCCTGCCATCGTGCACCCTGAATCCGCAACTTACCCGCACCGGTCCCCAAGTTCGTTGATGGCGTTGTTCCCATCTCGCCGAGCATAACAGTGGACGAAGTACCGTCGCTGATTTCCGACAAACGTCGAGCATAGCGGCCTTGGAAGATACCTCGGCTTGCTGCGGGGTGCCATGCGTTGTTGACACTCACAATCGTATCGCCGTAGCAACCTGCATAGTTCACGCGTCCTGAACCATCATAATCCCAGTTCGCATCCGTATTGATTCTCCCTGGATCAGAAGGGCAACGAAGCGAGGCGATTTGAGTACGCCAAGGGGTGAAGTTCCCCTGCATATCCCAAGTCGATCGGAAAAACGGCCTCTGATTCTGGATCAGATCGTACA
>CAYXFO010000519.1:0-281 GCA_964464255.1 uncultured Pirellula sp. | reverse complement strand
CGGTAGAACCGACACGACCAACGAATATCGGTTGATCGGCATTCGCCCTACACCCATATCCTGATCATGAATACTCCATGGGTTCCAAGAAGCAGGTCCTGTCGCACCAGCAGGAAGCCTTTTGTAAGCGGACTCGTAGTTGAGGACCGCTAAACCTAATTGACGGATGTTGTTGCTGCACGACATACGTCGCGCAGCTTCCCGGGCAGCTTGCACCGCGGGCAACAACAAGCCAACCAACACGCCTATGATGGCAATCACCACAAGCAACTCGACCTGTC